>JAJYHM010000023.1:16377-18014 GCA_021784755.1 Pseudomonadota bacterium | reverse complement strand
CGTTATCGGGGCGACTTTCCGCAGAGCTTCGCGGATCTCGATGCGTGGCTCGATGATGAGGCGCGCAGGCGTGGTTTGCCGCTTGCCGACCGCGAGTGGGCAATCGCGCGGCTCGGGGAGGAGTGGCTGTCTGACGAGAAGGCGCACGAGGCCGAGGTAACAAGGCTTACGCAGTGGTGCGCGATGGTGTTGAATGACGGCGATATCCGCGCGCAGTTCCCGGATTGGGCGAGCTTTGTGTTGCCCGAACGCGTCGACCACACCCACCTCGTACCCGTCAATCGCGTTGAACGTTACGGGACAGAAATGGCCGAGGGTCCGCAGGCGGAGTTCCGCCGGCGCGACGGTTTTCATCTGACCGATCTGCGCATGGATGCGCGCCACGTGCAGAGCGAGACGCACTACTGTCTCTATTGTCACGACCACGACGGCGACTTTTGCTCCAAGGGCTTCCCGGAGAAGAAGGGTGTCCCGGAGCTCGGCCTCAAGGTCGACCCCTTGGGCGTCACGCTCACCGGCTGTCCGCTCGAGGAAAAGATCTCTGAGATGAATCTCCTGCGGCGCGACGGTCTGAACATTGCCGCGCTCGCGATGGTCATGATCGACAACCCCATGGTGCCGGCCACCGGGCATCGCATCTGCAATGACTGCATGAAGGGCTGCATTTATCAGAAGCAGGACCCGGTCAATATCCCGCAGATCGAGACCCGTGTACTGACCGATGTCCTCGACCTGCCGTGGGGTGTCGAGATCTACGACCTGCTGCTGCGTTGGAATCCTCTTTTGCAGCACGACTATCTTCCGGGGGCCGACAACGGACGCAAGGTCCTGGTCGCGGGCATGGGTCCGGCGGGCTTCACCATGGCCCATTACCTGAGTCGGGCCGGCTGTGCCGTGCTCGGTATCGACGGCCTGAAGATCGAACCCTTACCGGAGGCGATCGTATCGGGCCCGGTGTTTGCGTGGAAGGATCTCGCCGAGGACCTCGACGAGCGTATCCTGCTCGGGTTCGGCGGCGTCGCCGAGTACGGCATCACGGTCCGTTGGGACAAGAACTTCCTGAAGCTCATCTACCTGAGTCTTGCGCGCCGGCCGCGCATGCGGGTCACAGGCGGCGTGCGTTTCGGCGGGACGATCCGGGTCGAGGATGCCTGGGAGCTCGGTTTCGATCATATCTGTATCGCCACAGGGGCCGGTCTCCCGCGCGTCGTTCCCATGACGAATAGTCTCGCGCGCGGCATGCGTCAGGCGAGCGATTTTCTGATGGCCCTGCAGCTTACGGGCGCCGGCAAGGAGACGAGCCTCGCCAATCTGCAGGTGCGGCTCCCGGCGGTTGTCATAGGCGGGGGACTGACGGCGGTCGATACCGCGACCGAGGTTCAGACTTACTACATCAAACAGGTGACCAAGATCCTGGCCCGTTACGAGATCATGGTCGAGGAGCTGGGCGTCGAGGCGGTCCGTAAGGGCTTGCCGCCCGAGGATGAGGGGATCCTCGATGAATTCCTGGCCCATGGCCGGGCGGTGCGTGCCGAGCGTGAGCGCGCCCGGGTGGCGGGCGAGACGCCGAATTTCATACCGCTCTTGCGGTCGTGGGGCGGCGTCACGCTCGCCTATCGCAAAGGCATGAACAATTC
>JAJYHM010000023.1:0-15665 GCA_021784755.1 Pseudomonadota bacterium | reverse complement strand
GTGCCCGTGATCACGGTGAGCGGCACAGGCGTCGAGGACGACCGCGTGCGACTCATGATCCTTCAATGGGGCGCCGGCGCGCGCGTCGCCGGTGCCCTCAAGGTCGGCGATTCCCTCATCCTCATGGGCCCTACGGGGGCGCCTACTGACATCCCGTCGGGCCAGACCATCCTGGTGGTGGCAGGGCGCTGGGGGGCGGCGGTCATGCTCGATATAGGGCCGGCCCTACGCGCCGCCGGCAACCGTGTCGTCTACGTGGCGGCCTTCGCTCGGGCCTCCGAGCTCGATAACCAGAACGGGCTCGAGGCGGCCGCTGATCAGATCGTGTGGTGCACGGCGCAAGGCCCGCGCATCGAGGCGCGCCGTCCGCAGGATCGGTCGGTGGAGGCCACCGACATGGTGGCCTTGCTCGGCCAGTACGCCGCAGGTGGGCTTGATCTGCCCACGGACGCCACCCCCCTGGGGGCAGTCGACCGCATTCTCGTTATGGGCTCCACGGGGCTTCTGAAGGCCTTCCAGGGGGCCTTGAAGGGCGTTTTGCAGCCGCTCTTCAAGCCAGACGTAAAGGCCATAGCGACCGTCGGTAGCCCCATGCAGTGCATGATGAAGGGGGTCTGCGCCCAATGTCTGCAGTGGCAGATCGATCCGGCCACGGGACTGCGCACGCGGGCCGTGTTTTCGTGCGCCGAGCAGGATCAGCCGCTCGCCTGGGTGGATCTCGAGAATCTGGCCGCCCGGCAGGGACAGAATCGTCTCTCCGAGCGGCTCAGCAATCAGTGGCTTACGACGGTGCTAGCGGCGGCCGGCGCACGCCAGGGCGGGGCCTGACGCGCAGGCAGGCGGGGGCCTCCGGGCGCGGGTGTTTTTAGGGTGTGGCGCCCCAGATATTGAGGGGGCAAGGGACGGCCGCGCGTGTGAAGCCGGGGTCGGCGGTGCGCAAAGTCAGGTCATAGCGTGGGCAAAGTTGGGCGAGCAGCGCATCGCTCGTGCCGAGCGGTGCGCTCAGGCGGCGGCAAAGCTTGCGTAAGAGAGCGGCGTCGATAGGGTCCTTGCGATCCGGCGTAAGGAACGGCAGGGCCTGAAATCGGCCAATGATAGTGTCCTGCGCCCGCGCCCCCGAAAAGCCCTGTAACAGTTCTTGAAGGACGATGCCGGTCGTGACGACGGTTGGTGGCGTCTCAGTTTGAATTTCCGGATTTGACACCTTTCGGACGTTTCATCAGGCGTCGCCAATCGAGCGAATGACCCGCGCCGGGTTCCCTCCGACGAGGGTGTTCGCGGGGACATCCTTGGTAACTACCGAACCTGCCGCCACGACCGATTTCTCGCCTACCGTTACGCCACCGATGATGGTCGCGCCGGCCGCAATCCACACGCTTTTCTCTATCACGATGGGCGTTCCGATGGTGGCGACGCGTCGCCGCGAAGGTTCAAGGGGATGGCCCGCCGTGATGATGCTGACGTTCGGTCCGATCATCACATCGTCTGCGATGTCGAGGCCGCCAAGGTCATAGAAAGTGCAATTCTGATTGATGAAGACATTATGCCCGACGCGGATTTCGTCCCCACCGGCGGTATAAAATGGGGGGATCAGCAAAAAGCTCTCGTCCACCTTTTTACCGATAAGTTCGCTGAACAAGGCCCGAATTTCGTCCGCATCGTTGACCGTCAAACGGTTAAGGGTGGCGGTGATCGCCATCGCTCGTTTGACGGTTGCCAGCATAGCCGCTGATTCCGGCGTCCTGCTGTAGATTATTCTGCGACGATCGTCATTCGGCATTCGCTATATTTCTCGGACTACCATTGAGCGTGCGGTTCGGCGCACAAGGGCGGCACCGGGATTCGCTGAGTGTAACCAAAAAGCCGAAGGGTCGGAATCGATCGATCCCGGAAATTCAAACTGAGACACTGCCCGACGGTTTCGCCACCCTCCGGGGCGCGACGCAAGGCGTGCGGCTCGGGACGCCCGGCAGCCTATCTCGTCGCAAGCTGAGCGACCAGACGCTCGTATCGACAAAGAGGTTCACGTGCGCGAGCGCTCGCCCTTGTAGCCGAATGCATCGTCCCAGTCGAGCGTTCCAAAAAGATCCAGCACCCCCTTTTGCGCGCGGCGCGCAATGAATTCCTCCAGGGCGCGGGTCACAGCCGCCTTTTTAGTGCGCTCTCCGCTCACCGCAAGCGCCTGCTCGAGGAGTTTGGGGTCCAACGAAAGATGCGTCGCCATGTTAGCCGACCTCACACAATATTCCACACATAAGCCTATACGAAGTGCTGTGCTCGGTCTTTCAATGCGGGGTAGTCGGTTCGCCAGACCGTTCCTGACTCCTCTCGGGGCGGGGTTCGCCGGAGGCGCAGCCCATGGGCGAGCGTCGGCCGGCCTCCGGGCCACACCATTACCGCATGCATTTTGCCCGGGTCATGACGGCGGGGACGGCCTGCCGTAGGTTTCGCGATCAGTGGCCGATCCTCTGTTCGGCGTCGTAAGGTTATGCAGGATTACACCCCCACGCTTTTGACGCCGCGCCGATGCGCGGACCCGCGCCATCTTGGAAGGCCTGGAGCCGCTTGAGCGGGATGACCGTGGCGCTACCAAGCCTCCTATCTCACCGTCTCGCGCCACGCCCGAAGTCGCGTCGGCACTGATCGAAGAGCGTGCGCGCGTCCTTACCCCGCAAAACGAGACCCACCTCGCGGTTGTGCTCCAGACTCGATGGGCTCAGGTTTTCCGAGCCTATGAAGGCGCGGTCGGGGCCCGCGATCAGCTTGGCATGCAGATAGGGATGGCGTAGGAAGCGGACCTGGACGCCGGACGAGGCGAGAGAGCGCGCGACCCGGCGGTCATAGCGGTTCAGGCGCGAAGGCAGCAGCAGGTCGGCGGAGCGCCCCTTAGCGCGCAAGGCGGCGAGCACCGGCCGGTCGCGCCCGAGCTCCTCGGATTCTATGCACACGCGGCCCGGCATCCGCAGGGTATGCACGAGGTCGGCGGTGGCGCCGGGAGACAGGATCAGGGTCTTGCGCGGCGCGTCTCCCGCATGCCTGTGCGACCAGTCGGCCCGGAAGACGGTGCGCAGCGCCTGAGCGATGCGCGGGTCATGGCCGGTCCAGAGATACTCGCGGTTCTTGCGGAAGGCCGACCAGGTCATGTTCGCGGTCCCGATCTCGCCGCGCTCGCCCGAGACCATGTATTTGGCGTGGTCGAAGACATAGCGGCGTGAGAAGCGCCGCGGCGCATAGCGGACCTGGGCGCCGGTGGCGCGCAGGCGCGCGATTTCCCCACGCGGCCTGTGGCCATAGGGATGGCGGGCAATGATGATGCGCACGCGTACCCCGTGGCGCACGGCCGAGTGCACTGCGCGCAGAATCACGCGATCGGTCAAGAGGTAGGTGTTGATGTCGAGGCGCTTATGGGCATGGTGTATGAATTGCACGACCGGCGCTACGCCGGCTTTAGGTTCTATGAAGAGCATGGGTCTGCTGGGTCTCGGTGATGGTGTCAACGTGCGCCGCTCCAGGGCGGCCGTTCTCCTTTAAGTGGACCTGAAAAATGCGGGATGCACAAGGCTGTCCGGGCCGTTACGGCGGATTGTCGGGGCCTCTCATCCGCAGGGCGCTCGAGTGTGGGTTTGCGCCATCGGGGCGACGTCCGACCTTGCTGTATGGGCTGCGACCGGCTACCGTAAGTTGCATGAGATCGCAATCGCTGAGCGCGAAAGGCGCCCCCCGGCCGGGCCGGAGGGCCGTTTTGCGCATGGCGCCGGCACGACGCCCGCTTGGGGCGACAGCGAGGAAGGCATCATGGCGACAGCAGTGAAGGCGGGCGGCGAAGCCCCGCCGGCCAAGAAAAAGGCCGGCCCCAAGGTTACGGTTTTCCAATGGCAGGCGCGGCCGCGGGGGGATTCCAAGGGGGCGACGCAGAAGGGTGAAATGGAGGCGGCATCGGCCGCTATCGTGCGCGTGACTCTGCGCAAGCGCGGTCTCGATGTCGTGTCGGTCAAGAAAAAGCCCAAACCCCTCTTCGGCGGGGCAGGCGGGGTCAAGGAGGCCCAGATCGTGGTCATGATTCGGCAGTTGTCGACCATGATCAACGCTGGCGTCCCCATGGTGCAGGCCTTCGAGTTGTTGGCGACCGCGAGTGACAGCAGGGGCATGAAGGCCATGCTCGAAGGTATCCTCACGCCGATCAAGGATGGCGAGCGCATAGCCGACGCCTTCAATCGCTACCCGAAGTATTTCAATCGCCTGTTCGTGTCATTGCTCGCCGCCGGCGACCAGGGCGGTATCCTGGACACCATTCTTCTGCGGCTTGCCGACTATCGCGAGAAGTCGCTTGCCCTGCAAAAGAAGATCCGCTCGGCGATGATCTATCCGGCGTCCATTCTCACGGTGATGCTGCTCGTCACGGCGATCCTCATGATCTTTGTGATTCCGGTGTTCGCCCATCTCTTCGACAGCTTCGGTGCGACCCTGCCGGCGCTCACCCAGGCCGTCATCAACATCTCGAACTGGATGCGCGGGCACTGGTATATCGTGGTGTTCGCGCCCATCGTCGCTATCTGGGCGTTCATCATGGCCTATCGCAAGAGCCTGGGTTTTCGCACCCAGGTGGATCGCGTCTCGCTCAAGCTCCCTATCATGGGCGATATCATCTTGAAGGGTTCGGTGGCCCGCTTCATGCGCACGCTTGCCACCATGCAGGCCGCGGGCGTCCCGATCAACGAGGCCCTGGAGACCCTGTCGCGCATCTCCAACAACGTCATTATCGAACGCGCGGTGAACGCCGCGCGCGAGCGGGTCTTGGAGGGCGGTTTCATCACAGACTCCCTGAAGGAAAGCGCAGTGTTTCCGGCGATGGCCGTGCATATGCTCGCGATCGGCGAACAAACCGGTGCGATCGAGGTCATGGCGGAGAAGGTCGCGGACTTCTATGAAGGGGAGGTGAGCGAGACTGTGGCGCGTATGTCGACGCTCATGGAACCGCTCATCATGGTCATATTGGGCATCATCGTAGGCACCCTGGTCGTCGCCATGTATATGCCGATATTCGAGCTTGGAGCGGTTGTAACCCACGGGGGATGATGACCACAGCTAGGCTCGCGGGCGCCGACGGCGGTTTGGGTACTCGGACCAGGGCGCGGTCCGCCGCGGATTTCTGGGCGTGAAACTGGGTGACTGACCGCTCGCTGCGTGGCAAGGGTGGCGCGCGAACGGCGTACGACAGCCCTTCTGGCTGGTGGGCCCTTTCCATTATATTTCTCCCATTGATCCGCCCGACCCGAAGGCGCCGGGGGTGTCCCCCTTCGTATCGTTCAACTCATTGAAAGCGCGGGGAATTGTCCTATGCGGCTCGCCCACTTGCTTGTGGGAGCGGCGTTTTGTGCTAAACCTTAAAGGGGTGGTCTCCGTTGTTAGACCTTCGAGTGTGGTGCGACAGCCTCCGGGGGCGGTGGGGAGCGTAAGGACGGCGGAGTGGGGGGTATTAGATGAACATGAATGCCGATGCAAGGCAGGCCGCAACCATGAGGCGTCGCATGGGGGGGCTGACTTTGCTCGAGTTGCTTATCGTGATCGCCGTGATTGGGATTGCGACCGCGGTAGCCGTGCCGGATTTATCCTCTTGGGAGGTCAATAGCCGGATCCGTGAGGCGGCGGGGCATATCGAAGAGGATATGCAGTGGGCGCGGTCGTACGCGCTGAAGGCCGGTCAGCCGGTGTACGTGCAGACGGGCTATGTGAATGTGGCCGGGGGCGGGAAGGCCTGCTGGTGGACGGCGAGCTTGAATGTGGGCGGCACGCCGGTCCTGAATAACGCCCCCAATATGGACAACCCCAATGTGCCTACCCCTGGTGTCGCCGTCAAGGCCACCTTTCCGGTGCGTTATCCGGATGTCTCTTGCCAATACGTCGAGCTCGGAAACGGGGGCCTGCCCCCAATACTGCCGCCCTCTGTGAATACCACGGCCTTCCTGGAATTTTACCCGGATGGCACGATCCTCGCGTCCACTACGGGTGCGACAGGTCCCTACCAGTTGACCGAGGGTGCGCTCTTGCTGAACGCCCGCTCAAATCCTGGAAAATACGCGCAATGGCTCGCGGTCTACTATGGTGCGGGCGAACTCCGGTCGTGCGCGACACAGAGTGGGGCGGCCTCGGCCCCCCCGTACTCATGCACCCTGTCCTGACACGCCAAGCGGTGTCACGCCGCGCCTGGGCCCACGCTCATCGCTCAGGGGGATTCACCCTGATCGAGAATCTCGTCGCGGTCGCGATCTTCATGATCGGCATCATGGCAGTCACCTACTTGCTCGCAGACAGCGTGACCCTCGCAAAAACTGGACAGGGACAAACGACGGCTTATGTGGCGAGCCAGGAAATTATCGGCATGTTGCGCGCAAGCGGTGCGAGTGCGCTGAGCTATAACGGTCTTACGATCAACAGCGTCAACCCGCCGGCCTCCGGGGGGGCCACGGTGTTGCAGACTAATCTAAGTACGTGGTGGCAGTCTTTGTCGCAGCTACCGGGGGCGGCCGGCCCACCCACTATCCCGGCGACCGGTCAGCCGCGTGTCAGTGGTGCAATCCGCGTTTGGTCGTCGAACGGGAACGGCCAGTGCCCTTGCAATGCGACGATAACGGAATCCTGGGGACAAAACACATATGTCGTCTCAACCGAGATCGTCTACTAGATCCCGCACGCGCGGGGTGACATTGACAGAGCTTATGGTCGCTCTCGTCATCTCGTCCCTCGCGGCCTTGGCGATCTATGGCGCATTTAGCAGCGTGTCATCCGTTACGTCGCAGACGCGGGCGCAGGATAGCGCTTGGCAGCAGGCACGGACGGCCATGACGATGTTGACGCAGGCCATCGAGGGGGCGGGCTATGGTCTCCCCATGAACGAGTGCGGCGGTGGGGTCTATTCCAATGTCCCTACCACCTCCACCGGCACTTCAACCGTTCAGTACACGGTATCAACATCAAGTCCGAGCGGCGGCCTTTTTCTGACCCCGGTGGCCGCGGTGGCACAAACGACCGCGAACCCCTATGACTACAGCCCCGGCAGCATCAATACCTATGCGCTCACCACCGTCGCCGGTGGAAGCCCCTTTGGTTCCGCGCCGGTCACCACCATTACCAAAACGAGCGGGAAAAGCCTTACGGCGGTCAACGTCTTCGTGAGTAATGCGTCGCTGTTACAGTCCATGGATATGTTCCTCATCCCGTTGCCGAATTCAAGCTGCATTATGGGGCAGGTTACAAACGCCAACCCTGGCGGAGGCTCGAACGTGGTGGCGAACCCAGGGCTAAGCACCTTCAACGCGCCTGGAGGGTTCTCCGCGACGGACCCCGGAATCACCACAAGCCAGCTGATCAATAGGGGCATCATCAATCTCGGGAACACAGGATTTACGATCAAGAATTTCTTTATCGGGGATGGTGCCGGGACGCAGGCGGGCACGCAGGTGCCCTCGCTCTACATGCAAACTTACACTTATCTTAACGGTAACGGTGGCCAGCCGGCACCTGTCTTGCTGGTCGCCCGAGGCATCATCGATATGCAGATCGCCTTCGGCTACGGGAAGAATGGTGTTGTAAGCCAGTACGTGCTGCCGGGCAACCCGCCGCCGGCTGGTATGACGGTGGGGGATATCTTGACCGTTCAAGTGGCGCTGCTGGTTCGCAGTACGCGGACCATGCATGGCGACTACGCGGGAAATCCGCCATCGACAGTGGTGCTCAATGGCAGCACCAATCCCGCCATTCCTGCTGCCGTCTACCAGATTCCCATGAACCTGCCGGCGGGCACAACCATGGGCTGCGTGGCGGGCAATTGTAACCGCTACCTGTACCGTGTGTTTACCTCCGTCATTCCCGTCAGAAACGACATTTGGGGGCAGTGATGGCGAACCTGAAAACGAGAGGGACGGGCAAAGGGGGTGCACGCGAGCGCGGCATCACGCTTATGCTGGTCATCTTCGTCTTATTGGCGCTCACGTTTGCCGCTCTGGGTCTTATGTATTTCGTCCGTTATGACTCGGAGGTGGCCTCCAATGTCGCCGTGCACACCGAGGCGATGCAGGCGACGGATGTGGGTCTTGAGGCCGCCAATGTCGTTTTGCAGGCGCACACGGGTTTTCCGGAGGCCTCCAATATGGCTGGCGTTAGCTGGTGGTACCCGCCGACCGCCCTGGGGCCGCCGCCTCCCCCGAGCACGGGTTTTTGGTCGGGTTGTGCCGGAGCAGGGACTTGTGGCGTCGTTCCTGGGGGCGTCGTGATCGGCGGTACGACCTTTGATGTTGAGTATGTGGTCGCGCCCAGCGAGGCGCCGGCGGCGATCTTGAACGGGGCGAGCCAGTCCTCGGGCAACGCCACCTCGTATATGACGTATACAGCGTATGTCAACGCGCGCTTATCCAATAGCAATTTGGCGGTTGGAAGTTTTCACAATATGAATGCCGACATTCAGGCCACGATACGGAAGGTGGAGTGATATGAAAAAGAGGACGATAGGAGGGCGACCGGTGAAATCGGGAGCGATTCTCGTGTTGGCGCTCCTCCTTCTTGGGCTGAATCTGGCGGTCGCGGGAACGGTACCCCTGGGCCAACAGCCCCAGGTCCTTGTGATTCTTGATACCTCGCAAAGCATGGCGGGTAATCTCCAGGGTGCGATCATGTCGGGGTCGGGGACGGTGGCCGGGAATGCAGATTCCGCCTCGCCACCCTGTTATGGGTTGAACGCCTACACGCCGCGCGCGGGCTCGAGCGTGGGGCCCAGTAGTGGCGGGAGCTGTCCTTCGGGAACAGCACCATATACGGTGTCGGTGGGCGGAACCCTCACGGACAATTCCGAGTCGATGATCAACGTCGCCGAGCAGAGCATCGATTGGGCGTTCAATAACTCGACCTACGACAACATCATGCAGGCGGGCCTTTTGGTGTACGCCACCTCGGGGACCCCGGCACCTTACCATACATGGGTGTACTACATGGCCAGCAATACGTCGACGGGGAACGGGCCGTTTTCGCCATGCAGCCCGGGCGTATTTGGCTATGGGACGAGCGGTTCATCCACGTGTTCAGGAAATGACCCCCTTGCCGTACCGAACCCCTGTTACAACACGACCACTAGCGCAAGCGGGTGCAGTGCCATTGAGGGGGTGCTTGGGTCAGCGCTCAGCGCGAATCCTTATCTCTATATCGGCCAGACGTCCGATGACCCCCAGATCAACGACGTCCTGTATTCCAGTCCGGAACCGCCCAATTTCCTCGCTTATGACGGCGCTTATCCCGCCAACCCCTACCCCCCGAGCGGCTATACCCTCGGGGAGTATGAGAATCAGATCCTGTCCGGGAACTATTTACTGGAGACCTATAAGCATACCGCCCCGTCGAGTGGCAGCCTGTTCTTTAACTGCACTAACGCCTATTTACCCAATGAGCCTTCGCAAGGCTATTGCACCGCCCCGACGGACGCGGGTTACATCCCCTACAGCGGACAGGTCTGGTATGCGGAGCGTGGGCTTGCGTTCGATGCGTCGCCCGTCACCAATGGGACGAACGGTGGCCAGGGACAACTCGTCGTTCCCGTGGCACCTCTGAACGCCTCCCAGATCTCGCTTTTGAATACCGCCACCGCGGCCGAACAGTTCGTGCAGGGAGGCAATGAGATCGTTGCAGGATCGGAGTACGCTCCGACCGCAGGGGCGCTCACCGCCGCCTTGACCGATCTGACGACAAGCGCCCAAGCACCGAATCCCGCCTGTGCACCCAAGTATGTGATTTTGATCACTGACGGGCAGCCCACCATGGGCCTGAATGGCCATGTCTACCCCCCGCTTGGAAGCGCCTCGGCGCTCGGTTATGGGGAAAACCTGTCGGGCGGCAGCAACAACGACAATGCCGTATCCGAGGCGATTACGGCCGTCACGAATCTCGCGAATTACACGTCAAACGGGGGCAAGGGTATCAAGACCTATGTGCTCGGCGTGGGGGCGGGCGTGAACTGCCCGCCGTCCACTTCGGGATGCTCTCAGGAGGCTCAGGACAGTTATACCGTCCTCCAGGACCTGGCTAACGCGGGCAAGACCAATATCGTCTACAGCGCCGATACCGCTGCGGCCTTCCAGCAGGCCTTCAACGCCATCTTGAACAACATCGCCGCACAGATCGTTACTGCATCCAGCGGTTCGAGTCCGCAGGCGTTCGCGGGATCGTCTTACGAGTACGTCGTTACGAGCACCCCGTCGCTTGGAGAGGGCGATCTCTCGGCGTACCTAATAGGCACGAACGGCACCTTGGCGGCTACGCCGTCCTGGGATGTGAATTCCCTGATGACTGCGGCCAACAGGACGAATGTGCTTTATTCAGAAGGGCCCGCCGTGGCACCGGCGACTATTGGCCCTGTGACGCCCCTAACGAGTATGGATGCCGCGGCCTTTGCCTTGCCCGCAAGCAGCACCCTGACTCCCACCATTATCGAGAATTACACGATCGATCCTACCTATTCCGGAGGCCAGTATCTGGGGGGGCGGACCTCTGGTTGGTATGTGGGCATTACGACCGCCGGCAAGCCGGCCTACATGGGCCCCCCGAACGATGCCTTTCTGCTTGGCAATTCTACCTATGATTCCTATGCCCAAAGCGAAAGCAATCGTCCGCCCTTGGTCCTTTTTACGGACAATGACGGTTTCCTCTACGCAATCGACGCCACCACCGGTACTTTGAATTGGGGGTGGATGCCACGCCCCCTGGTCCAGTACCTGCAGTCTTACTCAACATTCTGGCAGGGCGCCAACATGGCCGGGTTTCGCCCAAGGGTCGTGGACGCGCAGGCGGGCGGACCGTCGTCGGCTTGGTCGACCTACGTTGTAGGCGGCGCGCAGCAGGGTGCAATCCAGTATGCCTTGCAGATGAGTTCGAGCGGTAGCCCAAGCGCCGAAGTGTGGGAGCAGGATAACGCGGGATCGGTGACGCCGAACGCTATCACGCCCGTGATCTTCCGCTTGGTTGCAGGCTCCGGGACGGCGTATGAGGCAGCGGTCCTTAATACGACCAATACGACGACCACGAGTACCTTGGTGCTCACAACAGTAGCCACGGGTGCGACGACGACAATGAGCTTGCCCTTTGTTGCAGACAGTCAGCCCTTTGTTGATGCTTCGAACGATATTTTCATAGGCGACAACGCCGGCAACGTCTGGACGGGCACTCTTTTGTCTTCGTCCGGCAATCTGGCGAACACTATCTCATGGACGCCACTTAATAACACGGCGCCGAGTCCCGTGGGGACGAATTTCGGCTCATCGGCGACCACCTCGGGGGGTACAGGGCCCATAGATTACATCGACGGCGCCTATTACAACGGCATCGAGTACCTGACCTTGCAATCCTCCGGGAGGCTCACGGCCCTAGAGGATGGCGCAAGCGGCTGGGCGCCGCTTTGGACGAGCTACGCAGGCGGCGGCGACACCTTCAGTAGTGGCGGGTATGCCTCATCCAGCGCGGTCGCGGCCTTGCCCGCCAATACGGTGGTCACCAATCCCGTGCAGATCGTCAACGGTGCCGTAATCTTGCCCGTCTCCGTTCCGCCGTCTTCAACCCAAAATGCCTGTGCAGTCTCCACGGCCTATTATTATTACTACTCTTTGACCGATGGGGCATTTCCCTTAGGAGTCTTTGGGATCGGTGGGCAATCTGTGACCGGGCCCACCGATCTCGGGAGTGGGGTTGCCTACACGCCAAGCATCGCTCTCATGGATGGTCAGCTGCGGCTTCAGGGGGTGACGAGCAGTGGGCCGGGTCAGGCGATATCGACACAGGGGCCGCCCCCCGCGGGCCCGGCGTCCTGGCGAGAACTGTTTTGAGGGTTTGGGACCACCTTCGATGCCGCCCAAGGGTGGGCGTGGATGCCGCGAGCCGGTATCGGCCTAGGAGAGTTAAGGGCGGCCGGCCTTAAAGAGCGATGCGTCGGGTGGCAAGAGGGCTACGGACTCCAAGCGTCTGTCCGGTATCGCGTCACCGGAGGCATCCTATTCGATGCCGAGCTTCTCGAGCTTATAGCGTAGAGCCCGGAAGGTGATGCCGAGTTCCCGGGCGGCCGCGGTCTTGTTTTGGTGGGTATCGCGCAAGGCCTTTTCGATGGCCGCGCGCTCGACCTGGGCGAGGTGCTCGTCCAGGGACTGCTCGCCCGTGTAGTCCGAGCCCTCGAAGAGCATGGGTCCTTGCATCGCCTCTTCGGTCGGGTCGAAGTCTGTCTGGCCCGGCAGTCGCAGATCTGAGACGCCGATCTCGTCGCCTTCGCATAAGGTGAGTGCCCGCTCCATGATGTTCTCAAGCTCGCGGACGTTGCCTGGGAAGGCGTATTTCGTGAGTGCCGCCAGGGCCTGTGGCGTGAGCGGCAACGAGCGTCCCGTGGACAGCTTGGATGCCAAGTGTGCCGCCAGGGTCGGGATGTCCTCGACGCGTTCGCGCAAGGGCGGGATGACGAGTTCGATCACGTTCAGCCGGTAATAGAGGTCTTGGCGAAAGGCGCCCGTGCGCACGAGGTCATGGAGGTTCTTGTGCGTCGCCGACAGGATACGCACGTCGACGGCCATTTCCTGCTGGCTTCCGACCGGCCGCACGGCCTTCTCCTGGATGGCGCGCAGCAGTTTGACCTGCATCGGCACGGGCAGGTCCCCGACCTCGTCCAAGAACAGGGTGCCACCGCTCGCGGTCTTGAAAAGCCCGTCCTTGTCGCTGAAGGCGCCGGTGAAGCTGCCCTTCTTATGACCGAAGAATTCGCTCTCCATGAGCTGCTCGGGGATGGCCCCGCAGTTCACGGCCACGAAGGGCCGGCCGGCACGCGGCCCGAGGTCATGGATGAGGCGCGCTGCAAGTTCCTTTCCGGTGCCCGATTCGCCCGTGATATACACCGGCGCCTGACCGCGCGCCAGCCGCTCGATGAGGGCGCGCACGCCCTTCATGGTCTGGGAGTCGCCGAGGAGCTTGGCGGCGGCGTTCGAGCCATCGCTTGGGGCATGCTTAGAAAGGTTCAGGGCGCTGCGCACGAGCGCCCGTAATTCATTGATATTAAGGGGTTTACAGACGAAGTCGAAGGCCCCGCCCTTCAAGGCGGCGATGGCCGTCTCCATGCTGCCGTGCGCCGTGATGACCGCGACCGGGAGCCCACGGTGGTGCTCTTCGATGTGGCGGACGATGTCGAGGCCGTCGCCATCGGGCAGACGCATATCCGTGAGACAGAGGTCGAAGCGGTATTCTTCGAGCAGCGCGAAGGCTGACGCGACGTCTCCGGCGGAGCGCGTCTCGATATTCATGCGGCCCAGCGTCAATTCGAGCAGTGCGCGGATATCCGCTTCGTCATCGATAATAAGGACTTGAGGTAAGCTCATGAGGTGAACGCCGCGTCGGTGCAGTCGTTGAGGCGCCCGAAGGTCAGGCGGAACTGGCAGCCCGTGGCTGTCGGCCGCCACTCGAGCCGCGCGCCGTTGGCCTCCGCGAGCTCGCGCCCGATATAGAGGCCAAGCCCCGTGCCGCGCGCCGTGGTGGTGAAAAACGGGTCGAAGATGCGTTCGGCCACCGCCTCCTTGATGCCTTCGCCCCAATCTATGACATCGAGCACGCTGTGGCCCTCGCCGTCGACGCCGACCAGGAGCTTCACGAAAGGCGCGTCTTTATAGGGGGGGCTGTGTTTCAGGGAATTGTGACAGAGGTTGTTGATGATCTGAAACAGATGATCGGTGTCGAAGCACACCGTCTGTGGCTGTTCGATTACAAGATTCAGCGCCTTGGCGGGGACATTGAGCGCGGTAGCCACGGCCGGTAGGGTCTCGGCAAGCCAGGTGTGAACGGGAAAACGCGTCACGTTCGTGCGGTCACGCCGTCCGAGCTGCAGGACGTTTTCGACGATGGTGTTCATGCGTCGCCCCTGATCGTCGATGATGGCCGCAAGGCTGCGCGATTCGGCGGGCAGATCGGGGGTCTCGGTCAGCAGTTGCGCGGCATGTGTGATGGCGCTCAAGGGGTTACGGATTTCGTGGGCTATGCCCGCAGTGAGCCGCGCAAGCCCCGCCATCTTCAGTTGCTGCGCCTGTTGCTTCACGATCGCCGTATCTTCCAGGAAGATGAGCATACCCGCCGCCTTGTCGCGCCCCAAGTCCTTGAATCGCGGCAGGAGCGAGTAACCGGTCGACGACAGAAAGAGCCTGCGCCCACTGGCCTTGTTGCGTTGTTGCGCGTCCCATTGTTCGTAGAGCGCCGGGGCCACCGTCTGCAGGGGTGGCTGCGCGCCGCCGGGCGTAAGCCCGAGATAGGTTTGAGCGGTCTTGTTGGCGAGCTGGATCTGGCCTGCCGATCCGACTACGAGCACGCCCGACTGGAGGTGTTGCACGATCTGCTCGTTCAGGCGTCCGAGATGCAGGATGCTCATTTCTTGCTTCTCGGCCAACGCCTCGGTCAGGCGGAGCCGATCGGCGACGAGATGGGCGAGGCTTGCGGTCGCAAACAGCACGAGACCAAAGAGGCCGACCTGCGAGTAGCTGGCCGGCAACCCGTTCTGTGAGCCCGTAAGGTAGGGCCACGCCCGTTCCAGGAGCACGCCTATGGTCGTGAGCGCCGCGAAAAAGATGGTCATGCGCCGGTTCAACAGGAAGCTCGTTCCGGCGGTCGACACAAGGAGCAGGATGCCCGTCCCGCTTCCGACCCCACCGCTTGCGTGCATGAGCAGGATGAGTGCCACCACGTCGCAGAAGGCGAGTATGGTGGCCTGGGTCTCGAAGTCCGCGAGTCTGCGGCGCGTGGTGTCGATGGCTACGAGGTAGATGGCCGCGTAGACCAGGGCCACCACGAGGAACAGCCGGGGGTCGGTGCTGGCAAAGGGCGCGAGCGCGCCGGCCCAGAAGCCGGCGATGCAGGCGAGCAGCGCGAGCGCCAAGCGATAGCCGTTGAAGTAGCTCAAGAGGAGCCAGTTTTGTTCGCGCACGAGCAACGGCGTCTCTACGCCGTCTGCGGCCAGATCCAGGGCATTATGAGTAGCGCTCATAGCCACTGAATTAGCATAGTTTGGCCACTATAGCAAAGTCTCAGCGCCGAGCGGCGGCTTCTTTATGCTCCAGACAACAAAAGGTCGTGTCAGGACCCCCGGAGACGCTTTCGGCGCGCGGTACATAGAGGCCACAATGGGCGCAGGCCACCATGTCGCCGGCGGCGCGCACACGCCGTCGTACGGGCGTGGGACGTGGCGTGCTACGCAAAGGGGGTTGCGAACGGAACAGGCGGCGGACCAGTAACCAAAGGGCCCATGCCACCAGAAGATCGACCAGGAGCTTCACGAATAGGCAACGCTCTCTAAAATTGGTCGGGGTGAGAGGATTCGAACCTCCGGCCCCTAGCTCCCGAAGCTAGTGCTCTACCAGGCTGAGCTACACCCCGTCGATATGCCGTTCAGGGCCGTCAATGGTCCCTGTGAACGGAGAAATGGGCCAGATCCAACAGCGCTTGCTTATACGGGGAGTCAGGCAAAGGTTGGAGCGCCGCCCGTGCCCTATCGGCCTCGCCCTCGGCCCGCGCGCAAGTGTACGCGATCGCCTGGGTGGATTCAATGGCGGCCACGACCCCGTCGATCCGCTCGAGCCCGCCTTGTTCGATGGCGGAACGCACGAGCGCCCGTTCGG
>JAJYHM010000071.1 GCA_021784755.1 Pseudomonadota bacterium | reverse complement strand
GAGGCGGAGCGTTATTTGAGACCCGACTTAAGCTTTGCCATACTGGACGAGATCGCTTATGCCCTTAGCGACAATCAGGCGGCGGACCGTCTTCAGAAGGCCCGTCAGAAGCTATTTCACACGATTCACGAACAGGATCTCAAATCCGGCTGAGGGTGGCCCTTTACTCTCACTCTTCAGACTCATTTAAGGATTGGAAAATACTGCCCTAGCCTGGCCTAGCCCGCGCCTCGTGGTCACGAGGCGCGCGCGGCCCGGCCGGCATGCGTGCGTGACCAACAGACAGGTTTTCCCTGGCCACGCGCGTCGACGTCGGAAGGAAGCGGGGTGATACACTAGGCCGCGGTCGATTCTTTGGGACAACGGACGAGAACGTGAGCATGGAGCAGGCGGCCCCAGATACGGCGCAGTTGAGGCGCAGCGACTTGACGGGGCCTCCTGAGCGGCACGCACGGCCTGATGCTCGGTCTGCCTTGAACGCGGGCGGGCTATCCTATAAGAGAAGCTAGCCAAAGGAGCTAGCTGAATCTCGGCGCTTGGCAGCGCTCTTGGGATACGACAGCGCAACCTTGAGCCCTCACCGCCACCTATAGGTCCGTCGACACGAAATTTAAAATCTCTCATGAAGATATTGCTCGTCAAGACCTCCTCGCTCGGCGATGTGGTCCACAACCTCCCCATGGTCACGGATATCGTGGCGGCGCGACCCGGCATTACGATCGATTGGCTGGTGGAACCTGCCTTTGCCGACATTCCCACGATGCACCCAGCAGTGCATTCCGTGATCCCGGCTGATCTGAGACGTTGGCTGCGGGCGCCCCTCGACCGCCGGACGTGGCGGGGCGTCGGGGCGTTGCGCGCCCGACTCCGAGAAACACCCTACGACATGATCCTCGATACGCAGGGCCTCGTGAAGAGCGCGCTCGTCGCCCGCCTGGGGCGCGGGCCGCTTTATGGACCGAATCGTCAGTCGGCGCGGGAGCCAATGGCCGCCGCCTTCTACACCCAAGGCCTTGCCATGGACTGGGGCCGACACGCGGTGTGGCGCAACCGCATGCTGGGGGCCGGGGCCCTGGGCTATCCCCTCCCCGAAACAGCACCCGATTACGGACTGTCCGGCGCGCCATTGGGTGGCGCCGGCGAACCCGTCTGCTTAGCCTTCCATGCCACGAGCCGCGCCTCCAAGTTGTGGCCGCAAGAGCGGTGGATAGCGCTCGGCCAAGCACTCCGACGCCAGGGCTTCCGGATCCTGCTGCCCTCAGGCAACGCCCGCGAGCAGGCAGCCGCCGAAGAGATCGCGCGCGCGATCGGCGATGGCGCGCAGGCGCTTGGGCGCACGGATATACGGGCGCTTGGCGACATGATCGTTCAAGCGCGCATGGCGGTGGGCGTGGATACGGGACTTTTGCATCTTGCGGCGGCGCTCGGACGGCCCACGGTCGGTATCTTCTGCGACAGCGATCCGACCCAGACCGGGGTTCTCGCCGATCGCGCCCGCAATCTGGGTGGCTTCCATGCCTCTCCCCACGTAGACGAGGTCTTGGGCGCACTCAAGGACCTCGAGATCATAGACGCCGCATGACCTGGTATACGTTCATCGTCCGACTTCTGCTGCCCTTCGCCCTCCTGCGGCTCTGGTGGCGCTCGCGACATCACCCGGATTACGCCCCGCGTTGGGCGGAACGCTTAGGGCATGGGCCCGCAGTCGCGGGGGCGCCCGTATGGGTCCACGCCGTATCGGTGGGCGAGACCCGCGCGGCGGCGCCCCTGATCCGCGCGCTGCTCGAGCATCATCCCGAGATACCGATACTCGTCACCACGACGACCCTGACCGGGGCGGCGCAAGTGACCATGCTCTTTGGCGACAGCGTGATCCACCGCTTCGCGCCCTTTGACCTGCCCGGGGCGGTTGCACGCTTCCTCGACGCGACACGACCGCGGGTCGCGGTCATCCTCGAGACCGAGATCTGGCCGCATCTTTTCATGGCCCTGCGGGATCGTGGCATCCCGGTCGTATTAGCCAATGTCAGGCTCTCCGAGCGATCCTACCGTCGCTACCGCCGCGTGGCGGGGCCGATCGCCAAGATACTTGCCATCCCCGCCGTGATCGCTACGCAATCACCGGCAGATTCGGCGCGCATACGCGCCTTGGGCGCACCTGCGAAGCGGGTCCATGTGACCGGGAACATGAAATTCGAATTATCCCCGACTGCGGGTCTGCGCGAGGCGGCGCAGGCGCTACGGCTTGCGTTCGGCGGGCGGGCGGTGTGGGTCGCGGCGAGCACCCACCAGGGGGAGGAGGAGATCGTATTGAACGCCTACGCGGTCCTCCGTCGAGGTTTTCCCCATCTCCTGCTCGTGCTCGTGCCCCGACATCCGGAACGCTTCGAATCCGTGGGCAAGCTCGTGCGTTCGCGCGGAATGACGGTCGTGGAGCGCAGCTCCGGCGTTCCCGTCACGGCCGACACGCAAGTCCTGCTGGGAGACACGATGGGGGAACTCATGCTGTTTTTCGCGGCCGCGGACTGCGCCTTCATAGGTGGCTCGCTGGTCGCCACGGGCGGGCATAACCCCATAGAGGCCCTGGCCTTGGGGGTACCCGCGGTCTTCGGGCCGCATATGTTCAATTTCGCGGAGATCGCGCATCTCACGTTGGCGGCGGGGGCGGGGATGCAAGTGAATGATGAGGATGGCTTGATCGCGGCGGTGCGGATCTATTTGGGCGATGCGGGGGCGCGGGACACGGCAAGCGCGGCCGGTGAAGCGCTCGTACGCACCCACCAGGGGGCGCTCCGCCGTACGCTTTCGCTGCTCGAACCGCTCCTCAGCCCGTCCTCGGCAAATCCCTGATCTCGCGGGCAAGGTCCCGAAAACGCGGGTGCGTCGCGGCGCGCAACCATTCGAAGATCGCCGACTCCACTGATGCCTGCCTCACGCCTTCGCGACTCATGCGCACAAGCGCCTCATCATGGTCCGCACGGCTGCGACTCGCACACGCGTCGGCGAGCACATAGACCTGGCGGTCGCGCGCACGGAGATCGAAAGCGGTCTGGAGCACGCACACATGGGTCTCGATGCCGGCCACCAAGACTTGATCGCGCTCGGTGTCCAAGGCGTGGGCGATAGCCTTGTCGGCGCAGCAGGAGAAGGTCATTTTGTCGAGCGGGCGCAGACTGTCAGGCAAGGCGGCAGCAAGCTCCGGGACCAAGGGCCCTAGGCCCTGCGGATACTGGCGGGTCACGACAATCGGGATGTCGAGCTGCACGGCGGCGCGCGTAAGCAGCGCGACACGGGCAAGGAAATTTGCCGAAGACGGCGCCATGGCCGCATAGAGCTTGGTCTGAAGGTCGACCAGGAGCAGGAGGCTGCGGCGCGCCTCGATCAGCATGGACTAGTAACGCGCCATGGTCTTGTCGACCTCGCGCGCCCAAGCCTCTATACCGCCGCGAAGATTCACGACATTCTTGAAGCCGTTGTGTTCGAGGAACTTGCCGACATGAAAACTGCGCACGCCCGTGTGGCAGTAGACGACCACCTCGGTTTCGGGATCGAGGTTGTTCATCGTCATGGGGATCTGCTGCATCGGCGCATGTAGCGAGTTCGGCAGCGCGCAGAGGTTGCGTTCCCACGGTTCGCGTACATCCAGGAGCACGAGCGTCTCGCCCGCCTTCAGGCGGGCATCAAGGTCTTGAACGGAAATCTCATGCATGGCGTCCGAACCCTAGAAATAAAACCGTTCCCGCTGGGGCGCATTCATCAAGACCGGCACGTCGGTCTCGAACAGAGAGCGCTCACTGAAGCGGTCGACATCCTCACGGACGATGAGGCGGGCCTCCATGGCCGGGGACTCGCCTGCAATCACGACCAGCCGGCCGCCCACGGCCAGCGACTCCCGAAAGCGCGGGTCCGGACCCAGGGGCAGCGCACCGCTCACAAGGATGGCGTCATACGGCGCATGGCGGGGCCAGCCATGCGCCGCGTCCCCCACTTCGAGCAAGGCATTGTCCACCCCTTGCGCGGCCAGCCGCATGGCGGCCAACCGCTTGAACTCGGGGAGGATCTCGACGGAAAAGACGAGCTGTGCGAGCCCGGCCATGATCGCCGTCACATAACCGGTCCCGGTGCCCACCTCGAGCACGCGATCATTCGCGGTGAGCGCCAGGGCATTGACCAGGCGGGCATCGAGCGCTGGCGGGAACATGATCTGGCCCCGGCCTATGGGGATCGCGTCATCGGCGAACGCCGCGGCGCGCAGGCCCTCGGGCACGAAATCCTCGCGCGGGACCATGCGCAGGCGCTCCAGCAGCCGTTCATCCAGCACATCACGGGTGCGGATCTGTTGCGCGACCATGGCGGACCGCGCGACGTCCGGGGGTGTTTGAGACATGGGTAAAAGGAATCCAAAGCCTGAAATTCGAGGTTAAGCCTTTTGCCCCAAGGGCGCAAGCGGCTCCTTGCAATCGCTGACTAAATCCATTAGGTTTGATGGACCCTTATGGACGGACCTTCCGGTCCGTGATCGGCGCGTTGCACGCGCCTACGAACTCTCTTGCAAAGGACCTCTGGCGATGAACGCCGACCCACGAACCTTGTCTCCCCTAACACGCCCCTTGGACGCCGCCACGACGGCGCCATTTCCGGCCTCGCGCAAGGTCTATGTGCCGTCGAACGGGCCTGTGACGTTTGCGGTCCCCATGCGCGAAATCACTTTGGAGGCGACCCCGGCGACGTTAGGCGCTGAGGAAAACGCCCCCCTGCGCGTGTATGACACGTCCGGTCCCTACACGGATCCGGCGGCGGTCATTGACCTGGCCCGGGGGCTGCCCAAATCGCGGGCGGCGTGGGTGGCCGCGCGCAATGACGTGGAGGCCGGCGCCATCTCGTCGATCTTCGCCCAGGAACGCCTGAACGACCCGGAGACGACGGCGATCCGCTTTCCGGGCACGCGCACGGCGCTCAAGGCGCGCGCCGGGGCACGCGTCACGCAGATGCACTATGCCCGCCGCGGCATCATCACGCCCGAGATGGAATACGTGGCTTTGCGGGAAAACGGCGGCGAGGAGATGCGCGGACCGAATGCCATCACCCCCGAAATGGTCCGCGAGGAGGTGGCGCGCGGACGGGCCATTATCCCGGCCAACATCAATCACCCGGAACTCGAGCCCATGATCATCGGGCGACGTTTCCTCGTGAAGGTGAATGCCAATATCGGGAATTCGGCCCTGGCCTCGAGCATAGAGGAGGAGGCGGAGAAGATGGTGTGGGCGACCCGCTGGGGCGCGGACACCATCATGGATCTGTCAACGGGCCGCCATATCCATGAGACCCGCGAATGGATCATCCGCAACTCGCCCGTGCCCGTGGGCACGGTGCCGATCTACCAGGCGCTGGAAAAGGTCGGCGGCGCCGCCGAGGAGCTCAGCTGGGAGATGTTTCGCGACACCCTCATCGAACAGGCCGAGCAGGGCGTGGACTACTTCACGATCCATGCGGGCGTGCGGCTGCCCTTCATCCCGCTGACCGCAAAGCGCCGCACCGGTATCGTCTCGCGCGGCGGCTCCATTCTCGCGAAATGGTGCCTTGCGCATCACGAAGAGAACTTTCTCTACACCCATTTCCGCGAAATCTGCGAGATCATGAGCGCCTATGACGTGTCATTCTCGCTCGGCGACGGATTGCGTCCCGGATCGATCGCCGACGCGAACGACGAGGCGCAGTTCGCGGAGCTCGACACCTTGGGCGAGCTCACCAAGATCGCCTGGGAGTACGACGTGCAGACCATGATCGAGGGCCCGGGACACGTGCCCATGCACCTCATCAAGGAAAACATGGATCGCCAGCTCACATCCTGCGGGGAGGCACCTTTCTATACCCTGGGGCCTTTGACCACCGACATCGCCCCAGGCTACGACCACATCACCTCGGCGATCGGCGCGGCCATGATCGGCTGGTATGGCACGGCCTTGCTCTGTTACGTGACCCCCAAGGAGCATCTGGGGCTGCCCGATCGTCAGGACGTGAAGGACGGCCTTATCGCCTACAAAATCGCGGCCCATGCTGCGGACCTCGCCAAAGGGCACCCGCAGGCACAGGGGCGCGACGATGCGTTGAGCAAAGCGCGCTTCGAGTTCCGCTGGAAGGACCAGTTTCATCTGGCGCTCGACCCCGAGCGTGCCCAGGCGCTGCACGACGAGACCCTGCCGAAGGAATCGGCCAAGGTCGCGCACTTCTGCTCCATGTGCGGACCGAAGTTCTGCTCCATGAAGATCACGCAGGAAGTCCGCGAGTATGCGAAGACGGTCGGCACAAGCCCCGATGCGGCCCTGAAGGAGGGGCTGGCGGTCAAGGCGCAGGAGTTCAAGGCGTCCGGCGCCAAACTGTACCGGAAGGCCTAAGTGGTGGCGCAGGCAGGCGGCCCCGTTTGGGGGCGTGGGGCGGGGATAGGGTTTTTGACGCGCCCGGCCGAAGACTCGGTGAGTCTAGGGACTGCAGGGTGGCTGGCATGAGCGCAACCTTCCTGGTTGAGGTAGTGGATGACCGCGGGAAGTGCGGGACCTGCCCCTCGATCTGCTGCCAGTACATCACGCAGAAGATCCCGACACCGCGGGCGCGCAGCGACTTTGAACACCTCCTATGGCAAGTGAGCCACCAAGGTGTCGAGGTCTATCAGGATGAAGACGGGTGGTTCCTTCTCGTGCAATCGCCGTGCACCCATCTCGAAGCCAACGGGGCCTGCGGCATCTATGAGGCGCGTCCGCCGATCTGCCGCGACTACTCCAACGACTTTTGCGAGCTCGACGAACCCGCCGAACGCCACTTCCGGGTGCATTTCCGCGACTATGCCGCACTCCTCGCGTACTGCCGCAAGCGCTTCAAAAGCTGGCCGCGCTCGGCTTAAATCAGGCCTCCTCCTCGCCCTTTTGACGGTAGGCCAGGCCTGGCCGGTCGGCGCCCACGAGCCCCCCAAGATCGTGGTGTCCGCGCGGGGCGGCCACTACCGCATGAGCCTCGACCTCGTGCTGCACGCGCCAGTGAGCCGCGTCTGGCACGTCATCACCGACTACGCGGACATCAAGCGCCTGAATCCCGCCGTCAAAAGCAGCGCCGTGATCCGTCGCGACGGAGTCACGCTTTTGCGCATGCGCATCAAAAGCTGCGTGCTCTTTATCTGCTTTCCGATCACGCAGACCGAATCTATGACAACCGACGGACACCATGGGGTCCGGGGTGTCATCGTGCCACAGCTTTCGAGCTTCCGGTCGGGGGTCTCGCGCTGGCAGTTGCGGGCGGTAGCGGGGGGCACGGAGGCCCACTTCAGCGCCTCGCTCACACCCTCGTTCTACATCCCTCCGGTCATAGGACCGTGGATGGTCCGGCGCAAGCTGCGCGCCGAGATGCGCGCAACCGCCTCTCATCTCAAGGCCTGGGTCTACGAGAAAACGCCATATAAAGCATAGGGCCGATGAAGAGCGAGGCGGCGAGCGCGAGCACAAGCCCGCCCATGACCGCGGTCGCAAGGGGCTTCAGCAAGTCGGTCCCGTGACCCACGCCCACCGCCAGCGGCAGAAAACCCAGGACGTCGGCGGCCATGGTCATGAGGATGGGCCGCAGCCTGCGGCGGGCGGCGAGTTCGATCTGGAGGCGGCCCGGGGGGCTGCGGTAATGACGGGCCTGACCGAAGATCAGGATGCCGTTGTTGACCACGATCGCGAACACCAGCAAGAGACCGAGGAATGAGGTGCTGTCCAAAGGGATGCCACGCACCCAGAGGGCGGCGAGCGAGCCCAGGGCACTCAAGGCAGTCGCCACGAGCACCGCAAGCGCCGCACGCTGAGCGCGCAGCTGGTAGCCGACCAGCACGAGCAGCACGAGCAGCGCGAAGATCAAGGTGAGCTCCATCTGCGCGAAGCTCTTCGCCTGCTCCTTGTAGTAGCCCGCAATATCGGTGGTGATACCGCGCGGCGGCGGGGTCTGCGCGATCAGGCCGCGCGCCACTGCCGCGGCCTGGGCGAGCCCCATGGCGCGGTGCGGGCGGATCTCGATATCGGCGAAAGGCACCAGGTTCTGGTGGGTGATGACCGGAACCTGGCGCCGGGTATGGGCGGTGGCAAAGGCCGCGAGCGGGGCATAGGGACCGCCCGGGGCATGCACGAAGAGGCTCGGGCCGAGGCTGCGGCTCATGCCGCCCGATGGGTTGGTGCCGACTGCGATCGGGAGGATCTGCGCCCCCCGCAGGAGATAACCGGCCGGCACACCCCAGTAGGCGGCCTTGATCTGTTCGCCCAGGAGCGGAGGGGTCAGCCCCTGCTGTTGGGCGCGCAAGCGCGGGGTGAGACTGATCGCCGGCCCCGCCGAAGAGGTCGGGAAGCTCACGTTGGCGAATCGATGGCTCGCGGCGAGACGTGCCTTGAGGTGCCCCGCATAGACCGCAAGCGATGAGGCGCTATGCCCAAAGACCTCGACATCGAGCGGGGAGTGGGCACCCGAGAGATTGCCGAGCTGAGTGACGAGCAGCTGGTGGAGCTTCAGCATGGAGAGACTGGGATAGCTGGCACGGAAACGTGCCCCGAGCGTGCGCATGACGGCGATCGCCGAGGCGCCCGACTTCAAAGTGAGGACTAGATCGCCCTTGTTTGGGGTCGCGCGCGGGTTGCCGAGGCTTTGCCCCACGACCACCGAGGCGGTGGCGACCGCGGGGTCATGGATGGCGATGGCCACGAGGCCCCGGCCCACGGCCAGGGTCTGGGACGCTGAACTGCCGACGGTCGTGCGAAACGGCACGGCTATGACCCCTTCGTCCCAGGCCGGCAGGAAGGCGGTCGGCAGCACACGAAAGAGGGCGTAGGCCGCGCCCAGGATCGCGACGCTTGCGAGGACGCCGAGGAAGGGTTTGCCAAGGGCTCGGCGCAGAACGCGCGCGTAGCCCACGCGGGCGCGCCGGGCCGGCCGCCAGGCCTTCGAGGGACGCCCGCGGCGACCGGCCAGGTAGGTCGCCAAGAGCGGGGTCACCGACAGCGCCACCGCCTGCGACACGATCAAGGCCGTGACAAGCGCGATGGCCATCTGCCGGAACAGGATGCCGATAGTCCCGCTGAGAAGAATAAGCGGCACGAACACAAGCGCCGAGGTGAGCGTCGCGAAGGTCATCATGGGCAAGACCTCGCCTGCGGCGCGCAAAGCCCGCGCGCGGCGCTCCGGCACAGTCCCGGGGCCCTGGGCGTGGGTCGCCTGTTCGATCACGACAATGGCGTGATCGACGAGGGCGCCGATGGCCGCCGTGATGCCCCCCAGGGTCATGATGTTCAGGCCCAGATGAAGGAAGTGCAGGATCACGAACGTGCCGGCCAAGGACAGCGGAACGACAACCAGGGTCGCAAGCGCGGTGTCGAAGCGGCGCAGGAAGGCGAGCAGCACCGCGAAGGTGATGATAGTGCCCAAAATGAGGGCCATCCAGACATCATGGAGGCTTGCCGCGATCAGTCGCGAGAGATCGTAGTCACGCACGAGGCGCATGTCGTGCGGCAGACCCTGGCGCAAGGACGCAATCGCGCGACGCACGCCCTGTGCCACCCGCTCGACGTTGGCGCTCGCCTGTGCGGCCACCTCGATCAGCAGGCTGTGCGCGTGATGGGCGACTGCCGATCCCCGGACCCGCGGGGGTGGCCCCACGGTGATATGCGCGAGCGCAGACAAAGGCACCACGGCCCCGCGGGCGCCCCCCAAGGGGACGGGCACGCGGCCGAGCGCGGCCACACCCGCGGGGCGGCCGGCTGCGGTCAGCAGAAAGCTGCTATGAAACCCCGCCATGATGCCGCCGAAATAAGGCCCCTGGTGGGCGCGCAACAAGGCGACCACGCGGCCGAGCCCGATATGGTGGCTTATGAGACGCCGGAGTGATAAGTCGACATGGACCTGCGGCCAGCCGCGGCCGATGGAGGCGACGGTATAGACGCCCGGGATATCGAGCAGGCGCGGCTTCAGCGTGAAGGCGTAGGTGGGCAACATCTCGCTGCTGGTCTTGGTCTGTGAGACCAGGGCGTATTCGGCGAAGGGGTAGATACTCGGCATCATGAGCCGCACGCTCATATGCGCGGCGGGAGGCAAGGCGACTTGGCCCAGGCGCGCCTCGAGCAACAAATACGCGTTGTTGGGCGTGATGGCGCCGTTGAAGAAAACGTGGATCTTGGTGAGGCCATTACTCGTGGTCGACCGCACCAGGGTCACGTCTTGCACGCCCTTGGCGGCCTGCTCGAGCGGCTCGGTCACCCGCACCAGCATCACGTGGACGGGCAGGTAGCCGTCGCTGACAAGGACGGAGACCCGAGGGAAATTCACATTCGGAAAGACACTGCGCGGCAACGCCTGGAATGCCACGACGCCCGCGGCAAGCATAAGCACCGCGACCAGGGCCGTGGTGTAGCGGTTTCCCCAAAGGGCCTCGAGGTAGGCCTTCACCGAACGACCCGCACCGCGAGCCCCGCGCGCAGGCGGGCAACACCGGAGTCGATCACCACGGCGCCCCGCGCCAAGCCGCCCGCGACGAACACCCGGCGCGCGCCCATCCGCAGGATGGTCACCGCGACCGGCTGCGCCCGCCCACCGACAACGACAAAGACGCGCGCCCGGCCGTGGCGTATGAGGAGCGCCGCGCGCGGAACCATGATCGCGGTGCGCCGGTGGCTCAGGAGATCGAGCCGTACAACCTGCCCGGGACGTAAGCCGCCTCCGACCCCGCGTACATAGGCGCGCACGAGCCCGAGATCGTCGGTGCGCTCGCTCAGGGCGTAGACGCGGCCCGCGGGGGCTTGCACCCGACCGTGGTCCGCCACGCGCCGTACCCGCGCCCCGACATAAAGACGGTTGGCCTCGCGCACGGTGAGCGAGCACGCCTCGTAGAGGCCTCCTGCGCCACCGATCGCGACCACATTCGCGCCGCGCGCAAGCCACGCCCCGGGGGCCGCTTGATAACGCACGGTGCCGGCGAAGGGCGCGCGGACCGTGCCACGGGCAAGGCGCGCGCCGTCGGCCTGCAGGCTAGCGACATCGGCCTGCCAGCGGGCCTTCAAGCCGCGGGCATGCGCGGGTGTGACAACACCCTGGCGCGCCAACACGCGGGCCTGCTCATAAGTAACGCGGGCTGCCTCGGCTTGGGCCTCCAGGGCGCGGACGGTGCCGGCGAGGCTCATCGGCAATAACCGTGCTATGACGGCGCCGGCGGCGACCGCGGTCCCAGGGGCCACCACAAGCGGGCCCATGACGGCGTCGTAGGGGGCCTGAATCAGCGCGTGCTCGGGACCATGGACGCGGGCGAATACCGGGGTCGCGGACCGGTACGAGGCGCGTTGCGCGTGCGTCGCATGGACCGAGAGGGGGGCTGCGGCCCAGGCGAGACCCGGAACGAGCAACAAGGCCTGGAGCGCGCGCCTCACGACCGCGCCCCCGACCATGGCCGCGCGGTCGCGGTCACGAGCGCAAGCGTCGTCGTCGCGCGAGAGAGATGTAGGGCGGTCATTTGCAGCTCCACGGCGGTCAGCTCCTGCATCAAGGTAAGATAGGACGCAAGCCCGAGGGCATGCGCCGTCCAGGCCGCTTGCGCGGCGCGTGCGGTGCGGACGAGCCTCGTCCTGCGGCCCCGAAGGCCCGCAAGTTCGCGATCGAGGCTCGCTTGGGCGGCATCCAGCTGATAGATCTGGGTGCGGGCAGTCGCAAGCCGCGCCACGTAATCCTGGAAGAGCGCGGCGCGGCGCGCGCGGGCGATGGCGACCGCCCCGCGGTTGGCATTGAAAAGTGGCACGACGAGACTCAACTGGAGGCCCGCCTCGCTGATACCCGAGCTATTGCGGGCACCCGCGGCCCCTAGGCTCAAGCGCGGATACTGGTCGAGCACGGCGCGCAGCAGCGCCTGGTCGGCGCTATGGTAGGCCGCGACCAGCGCCACGAGGTCGAGCCTGCGGGATACGGCGCGCTGAAAGAGGGCGCGGGGCGCGCCCTGGACCCCATGCAGCGGCGCAGGGCGCGCGATCCGCAGCAGAGCCCCAGGCGGCAAGCCGAGTTGCGCGTTCAGGGTGAGGCGCGCGGCCTGCAAGGCGCGGTGCAAGGCCGCGGCCTTCATGCGCAGGGCGTCTTGCGCGGCCTGGAAAAAAAGCAGCTGGCGGCTGCCGATCAAGCGCCGATGGGCATCGCGCGCCAGCACCTGCTCATGACCCTTAAGGAGCGCCAGGGACTTGCGCGCGATCGTCCACTCGGCCCCGAGCCAATAGACCTGACGCGCGGCCAGACGCGCCTCGTTCGCCGCCACCCATTCGCGCCAGGCGACACGATAGCGAACCGCCGCCGCGCGCTCACGCGCCATGCGGATGTCCGTGGAGCGCGTGACGAGCCGCGAAAGGTCCCAAAGGAAGCCGTCGGACAGGCTCAGCGACCGGCCCGCCGCACCCACGCCGTAGGGTTTCAGGGCGGAGAATTGCACCACCGGATCGGGTAACAGACCCGCAGCGAAGACCTGCGCGCGGGCGATGCGTTCGCGCGCGCGCAAGGCGCGCAGAGTCGGGTTGGCGATGACCGCGATCACCCCAAGCTCTTTGCCGGTGAGCGGCTTACGGAAATTCAGCGGCAGCGCCGCGAGCCCCGGCACCCGCAGCGTACGCGCGGCGGCGGCAAGCGCGCGGTGCGATGGGCTCTTCAGGGCCGCGAGCGCCGGCGCGCGCAAGGGCTTGGCGTGATAGGCGGCACAGCCCGATAGGATCGCCAGGGTAAGCGCGACCGCAGGTATCCGCACGCTAAGCGACCGGGAGCAGGTGGCGGAACGATTCGACGGCCGCGAATTCGCCGCAATCCTTGTCCGGCCCGCAAAGATCGGGCCTGCGGATCGCAAGCAGATGCTGGATGCCGTACTCGCGCGCGCAGCGCAGGACCGGCAGGCTGTCGTCTATGAGCAGCGTGCGCGAGGCGTCGAAGGGCTCGAGCGCCTGAAGCTCCGCCCAGAAGGGCGGATGTTCCTTGGCAAGCCCCAGGTCGTGGGCGCAGAAGATCGCGTCCATGTAGCGATCGATGCGTGTGTGTCGGAATTTCAAGGCAACGGTCTTTCCATGGGCGTTCGTCACGAGCACGAGGCGTTTGCCGGCCTTGCGCATGGCCTCCAGGAATTCCTCCACGAAGGGGCGCATGGCGATGCGGTGGGCGACCTCCTCTTTCAGCTGCGCGATATCCAGGGCGAGTTCGTCGCTCCAGTAATCCACGCTATACCAGTTCAACGTCCCTTCCGCGCGCCGGAAGCGCTGATAGAGCCGGCCCTTGGCCTCGTCGAGGGCCAGGCCGTTGCGCTCGGCATAGCGCAAAGGCACGTGTTCCTGCCAAAAGTGGTTATCGAAATGCAGGTCGAGCAAGGTGCCGTCCATGTCCAAAAACGTGGTGTCTATGGAGTTCCAGTCGATCATGGTTCGTCCCCCGTGGGGCCATTATAGGGGACTAGGGCGGACTTAAGCTAGCTGACGTCAGCCACCCGTGCTAGCCTCGCTGCATGACAAGTGGCGACTGCCCTCTCTGTGCACTCGATGCGGCAGAGGCGCTGTGGGCAAACGATCAGTGTTTCGTGATTTCGGCCGAGATCGCGGGCGTGGGCACGATCTGCCGGGTCGTATGGCGAGAGCACATCCGGGAGATGAGCGCACTCGATGCGGCCGCGCGTGGCGCCTTCATGGATGTCGTGTTCGGGGTCGAAGCGGTTTTGCGAACACTCGCGCGACCCGCAAAAATAAACCTGGCCTCGCTCGGGAACCTCGTCCCCCACCTCCATTGGCACGTCATACCGCGCTACCTGGACGATGCCCATTTTCCCGATGCCATCTGGGCGCCCGCGCGCCGCGAGGCGCCCGCGCGCTCCTTGAAGGACGCGGTCCTGCGCGCTGCCCTCGAGGCCGGCCTCGGAGGCTGATCGAAATCGGGTCTATAATGGCGTCTGTTCCAGGTCGCGAAAGGGAGGCGGCTTGCGCCAACCACTGTACTTGGCCTTAGACCAAGGAGGGCAGTCGACACGGGCAACGGTCTTCGATGAGTCGGGGATCGCGGTGGCGCGTGCGGCGGTGCCGGTCGCTCAGACGAGCGTGGGCGACCTCCGGGTGGAGCAAGACCCCGAGGAGCTCGCAGCCTCGATGCAGCTTGCAAGCGGGCGGGCGCTACAAAGCCTCGGGGCAGACGCCAGTATGCAGATCGCGGCGGCGGGACTTGCCACGCAGCGATCCAGCATGGTCTGCTGGGACAGCCGGACGGGCAAGGCCCTATCGCCGGTCTTGAGCTGGCAGGACCGGCGCGCGGCGCCGCTCATGGCCGCCTACCAGGATCGCGCCTTCCTGATCGAGGAGCGCACCGGCCTGCGCCTCTCGCCCCATTACGGCGCCCCCAAGATGCGTTGGTGCCTGGACAACCTGCCTGCGGTACAGGCGGCGCGCAAGGGCGGCTACCTGGTCATGGGTCCCCTGGCGAGCTTCCTCGCGTTTCGCTGTGTCACCCCGCAGCCCTTGGTTGCGGATCCCTCGAACGCCGGGCGGACGCTCCTTTGGGGGCGCAAACGCCAGGACTGGGACCCCGAGCTTTTGGAGATCTTCGATATCCCCCGCGAGGCCCTCCCGCTCTGCGTGCCGAGCCACCACCCTTTTGGCGGAGTGAAGGCAGGCGGCGGCCTCGTACCCCTCACAGTTCTCACGGGCGATCAGGGCGCGGCGCTCTTCGGTCAGGGTCGGCCGCGCACCGACACCATTTACATCAACATGGGGACCGGCGCCTTTCTGCAGCGGCTCGTGCCGCACCACGGGGTCGACCGGGGCCGGCTGCTCTGGAGCGTCGCCGTGCGCCATGGGCAGGAAGACCTAAGCGTGCTCGAAGGGGCGGTGAGCGGCGCCGGCGCCGCGCTCGCGTGGGGCGCACAGACCTTACCCTACCCGGACCTCACGAAACTGTGCGATCGCCTGCTTGCCAACCGCGAGACGCGCCCGCTCTTTCTAAACACCATCGGCGGGCTGGGATCGCCCTACTGGCGCCCGGAGGTCGTTGCACGCTTCGAAGGCGACGGCACACCCGCGGCCAAGGCGGCGGCGATCGTCGAAAGCATCGTCTTCCTGATCCAGGAGAACATCGATGCCATCTGCGCGGCCTCGGGACCCTGCCAGGCTCTGGTGGTGACAGGCGGTCTCGCCGCGTCGGGCGGCCTCTGTCAGGCGCTCGCCAATGTGAGCAGGCTGATCGTGCGCCGACCCGCCGAACACGAGGCGACCGCCCGCGGGCTCGCCTTCCTGGCCGCAGGCATGCCGCGCGCCTGGTCCATGGGCGGCGACGAACACGTATTCTGGCCGCATGACGACGGGGCGCTTGACGAGCGTCACGAGCGCTGGCGCACGCTCATGCCATCACCCCATGGGTAACCTAAGCCGGCTCGTGTCGGCCCGCGGGACGCGCGCCGGGAGCACGAGCCCGAGCCGCTCCATGACTTGCTCGGCGGTGCGTCGATAGCCGGTAAGCTTGCCGCCGAAGATACTGATGAGCCGCGGCCTCGGCGCATCCGCGAGCAACACGACCTCGCGTGAACGGCCGTTAAGGTCGCCCTGGGACTTGGGCAATACGCGCAGACCCGCGAAACTCTCCGCAACGACCGTGGACAGCCCCGGAAAATAGGCCGCCAAGGTCACCTGCAGATAGGTGATTTCCTCGGGGGTAGGGGCGACGAGACCCGGATCCCCGACGTAAAGGCGTTCGGTGGTGCCGGTCAGTACGCGCCCGCGCCAGGGCAGGATGAAGACGCCCCGGTGATCGGACGGGGCCTCGACGTAGTAGCAACTTTTGCCCAAGGCGCCTTCGGTGATGATGTGGGTGCCCGCAACAAGGTCGTGGGGCAGGCGCGGGGGGCCGGGCAGGACGCGACTCAGGGTCTGTGCGGCCCACGGGCCCGTGGCATTGACGAGCGCGCGCGTCTCGCACGTCGCCACGACACCTTCGCGCACCGAGCGCACCTCGTAACCTTCCCCGACGCGCTCCGCGCCCACAAAGCGTGTACCGACACGAATCTCGGCGCCAAACTCCGCGGCCGAACGCGCCACCGCATGGGTTAGAGCCACATCATCGGTCTGCGCATCGCCATAGCGAAAGACGGCTTTGAGACCCGCGGTCTCGAGCCCGTCCAACCGCTCCCATTCGCGGGCCGGGATACGCTCGAAGCCCCCGACGGATCCGCCGGCGAGCAAGCGATAGAGCCAGAGGCCGGCGTGCACATGGCCTGCAGTACGCCGCGAGGAGGCGTAGAGGGGAATAAAAAAATCCTGACGCACCACGAGCTCCGGGGCGATGCGCAGCAGGATCTCGCGCTCGCGCAGCGATTCCCGCACGAGGCGGATGCGGCCCGATTCGAGGTAGCGCAAACCGCCGTGCACGAGCTTCGTGGAACGGCTCGAGGTCCCGGCGGCCAAGGTCTGCTGCTCCAGAAGCAAGGTGCGATAGCCCCGCACGGCCGCTGCCTGGGCGACACCTGCGCCCTGGATGCCGCCGCCTATGACCACGACGTCATAGGACGCGCTCATGGCTTACGGGCCCCTAAGGTGTGAGCGAGCTCCGCAAAGGCGAAGGTCTCGATGAGGCGCACCCCGCGCCCCTCCAGGGCTCGCGCACGAGCCGCGTCGTCCACCTCGTAGACTACAAGCGTCGAGCCTTCGTGGCCCAGGGGGCCGCGTCGCGGCAGGCCCTCCACGTCGCAGAAGTGGTATTCGGGCGCAAGGCGGGCCCGATCGGCCTTTCCAAAGTCGCGATAACGTTTGGTGACCAGACCGATGGCCGGCCACGAGGCGCGGGCCGCCACGAGCACCGGCCGCGAAAACGAGATCAGCACGGTCTGGGCGAGCACGGGTGTCAAGATGTCATGCACCGCCCGAACGACCCGCTCGGGCCCGTGGCGCCGGACGGCCTGGCGCTTGATCTCAACGAAGGCGGTAACGGCCGGATGGCGGACGAGGAAGGCTGCGAGGTCGGCGACGCGCGCCACCGGGATGGCCCCATGAGCCGTGTCCGCAAGCTTCGGCCACGCCACCGTGAAGGTCGATACGGTCGCGAGATCATAATCGCTGATCGCGCCGGCGACACCGCAGAGACGGCGGCAGTCGTGATCGTGGAACAAGACCGGCACACCATCGGCCGTCAGCTGTACGTCGATCTCGATGTAGCGCGCGCCCGCGGCGACTGCACCCTCCAGCGCCACAAGCGTGTTCTCGGGGAAGCGGCGGGCATAACCACGGTGGGCGACCAGTTCGAGCATGAGACCTTAAGTCTTCGGTGATACGAGTCTCGCCGAGGCCTAAAGCCCACGGGCGTGCTGTACGCTACACCGCGGGATGCCGGCCTTCAATGCCCCGGCCATTCCGTTTATCTGAAAGGCGCGACGGGCACCAGCTGATCCCGGACACCTGCGAGCACGAGGGCCGAAAGGGCGGGTCCCGGGCCTCACCCCAGGGTCCCCGCACGAGCCTGGCGCGCCCTTCTCGGCCCTGTTGTTCTCCAGCGCCTCGGGGCCGCCTTTCTTGGCACGGTCGTCGGTGAGGTTCGCGGACGCCCTGGTCAGCGCCTGTTGTAGGCGTGCGCGCTTCTGTGCGAGGTTTCCGAAGGCATGTCCGGCAACTCCATGAAGGAACCCCCGACGCCTGGTGAGCGGATGGGCATTGGAGATCGCGCGCCCGATCCCGGGACCAGCGCGTCGTTCAAGCCTTCGGCTGAGCAGGGTTGATCGACGAGCTGCCGCGACAGGTACTTGGACATACGGGCTGACCAGCAAGCCCTCCCTGTCGGTTTGAGTGAACTCGTTGCCGGTCGTTTCGCGAGAAACCCTTTGCAGTGCGGCTTCGCTGTTACCAAGATGCTGTTTCGCGCGGAGGACGAAGGAGCGCTCATTCAAAATCTTTGACCGGGGGGCGATCCTTGCCCGGCCAGAACCGGACCTGCCCGGGACAAGCCCGCGCCCGGCACGCGCCCCCCGGCGCTTTTCGTCCACGACCTGCTGATAACGTTCGATAAAAAAGGGGTTATCCGTTTTGCCTGGTTAGGCCAGCTTTATTTCCTCGGTGAGCTTGCGTTGCCTGCTGCGAATGCCTAACATAATGGGCATTAATCGGGGCTAATGCCTAGTGTCATGAGCAAATTCGAAATGCCAATGCAGGCCGCCGAGCGGGTCACGCAGCTCGGTCAACGCATCCGGATCGCGCGGATTCGGCGCGGCTGGTCGGTCGCTGACCTCGCCAGTAAGTCGGGCATCAAC
>JAJYHM010000033.1 GCA_021784755.1 Pseudomonadota bacterium | reverse complement strand
CTTAGACGTGCGCCCTGTGCCACGTTTCGAAGCTTTGGAAGTCGCCAAGCCCGCTCTCGATGAACGCTCGGTTTGTGTTCCGCCGTTTCTCGAAAATGGCAATCGCCCGCTCGATGAGTGGGGGTGGGAAAAACAGAGGATCTCCCTCGCGCAGCCGTGCCAGGATCCACGTATAGGCCTGTTCCGCGCGATCGGCGGAAGCGGCGGAGCGGGACAGGGAGCCCGGTCGTATCCAGTATTCGTGCAGCGATTGGGCGCACAAGTACGCCCCCTCATTGCGGGCGATCAGGGAAAGGTTGAAAACCGCCTCCTCGGCGAAGCGCAGCGGCTCCTGAAAGCGCGTGCCGCCAACGAGGTCGCGCCGATAAACGGGCCAGAGGCTCTCGCTCACCCGTCCATAGAAATCGAGATCGTGCCAGCCCTCGGCGGGGTCCTTCCAGTAGCTCCCGCAAGGGCGTTTTACATGGCGATAGCAGAAACGGACGTTATCGAGGGCGATGCCATGCTCGCGCGCCAGAGGGGCGAGCCGCGAGAGCTTGTCCGGATGCCAGGCATCGTCGCTGTCGAGAAAGGTGACGAGCGGCTGGTGGGCGGAGTCCAGTCCCGCGTTGCGTGCGACCGAGGGCCCGGCTTTGCGCCCTCCTGTACGGAGGAAGAGGATCCGGGCATCGGGTGGGAGGAGGGGCGCGTAGTCGATGTCGTCGTCGGCGACCACGAGTAACTCCCATCGCGGAAAGCGTTGCGCCACGACCGAGTCGACCGTCTCGCGAATCGTATCGGCGGCCTCATAGGCCGGCATGATGACGCTGACGCCTAGTGACTCCTCCATAAAACCGTCTTTCCGCCTTTTGTTGTCGCTAGGTCGCGCCCCACCAAGCCCGGTCGCGCACACCTTCCACCTTCCCGAGGGCACCGATCACCGCGCAGCGGGGCGGTCGATAAATCATCCGCGCGAGGCCTGCCACGTCCCATTGTAATCCGTTCTTTAAGATTGGATCGTACGCGCTCAAGAACAAAGAGGCCTGCGGGGGCGGATCTCAGGTGGCCGAGCGGCACTGCCAAGGCCTCCGGCCTTTGCCGGCCGCAGGGGGTTGTGAGGTGGTGGGACGCGCGGCCGGGGACTAGGGGCCCTGTTATGGCTCCGGGCGGGGGCCGAGAGACCGGGCGGACTTATAAAGACCGCTGAAGTCTGAGGGCGGGCATCGACTGGGATCGGGCGGCCTTAAGGCGAATTTGTCGGGCGCGAAGGGGATTTTGGCGTCCGCGGGACGGGAGCCTTGCCGTGCCCCGCGCGTTTCCCTAAAATACTACCCCACTTCCAGTGCCCGCATAGCTCAGCTGGTAGAGCATCTGATTTGTAAAATTGCACCTGCGTCCGGAAACGGGCGCAGTGGAGATGGCTAAAACGGGGAAACCTTGGGGCACCAGGCTCGTGGCAATCCCGTGCTAGCCGCGATAAGCGGCGAGTGTAGAGACTTTACACCATCCACCTAAACCACGCCTGCGCGCGGCACGGTGAAGAGAAAGTCCAGACCCCAAACCATACGTGGGCTGCGAAAGCAGTAGTGGGTATGAATCAGAGGGTCGGGGGTTCGAATCCCTCTGCGGGCTTACACCCTTTTTCGAGTCTTTCATTAGAGTAGGGCGGCGGCCGCCCCGAGTATACGTTCATGGAAAAATTTCCCACCGACGCTGAGAACAGCGCGCTTGCCTCCTATACGGATCTCGAGGCGCGGCTCGCCAAAATCCGGGAGCGCGTGCAGCGCCCGTTGAGTCTGGCCGAGAAGATTCTGTTTGCCCATTGGGTGGACCGTGGGGAGCTGCCGGTGCCTGGGTCCAGCACCGAGGCCTTTCACCCCGATCGCGTGGCCATGCAGGATGCCACGGCCCAGATGGCCTTGCTGCAGTTCATGAGTGCGGGGCGCGCACACGTGGCGGTGCCGACCACGGTCCATTGCGATCACTTGATTCGTGCCAAGGTGGGCGCGCGCGAGGATCTCGCGATCGCCGAGAGCACAAACGAAGAGGTCTATGCCTTTTTGGCCTCGGTATCGGCCAAATACGGTATCGGCTTTTGGGAGCCGGGCTCCGGCATTATCCATCAGGTGGTGCTGGAGCACTATGCGTTCCCGGGCGGCCTGATGATAGGCACCGATTCGCATACCCCGAATGCGGGTGGGCTCGGCATGCTCGCCATCGGGGTGGGGGGTGCCGACGCCGTGGATGTGCTGGTGGGCATGCCTTGGGAGTTGCAGTGGCCAAAGCGGATCGGTGTGCAGCTGGTCGGCGCCCTCTCGGGTTGGTCGAGCGGCAAGGACGTGATCCTGAAGCTCGCGGGTCTTTTGACCACGAGCGGTGGGACGGGCCACATTATCGAGTACTTTGGGCCGGGCACTGCGTCCTTGAGTGCGACTGCCAAGGCTACGATCACGAATATGGGCGCGGAACTGGGGGCGACGACCTCGGTGTTTCCTTTCGACGAGCGCATGGCAGCCTATCTCGATAAGACAGGCCGCAGCCGGCTTGCGGCCCGCGCCCGCGCCCTCGCGGCTCACCTGACAGCCGATCCTGAGGTGGAGGCCCACCCGGAGGACTCTTTCGACCGGGTGGTGACCATCGATCTGGCCACGCTCGAGCCGCATGTGGTGGGTCCTCACACGCCGGATCTGGCGCGGCCGATCTCGGCCTTGGGCGACGAGGTTCGTTCCCGTGGCTATCCGGAGGCCTTGCAGGCCGCACTGATCGGCAGCTGCACGAACTCGTCCTACGAGGATATCGGGCGCGCGGCCCACGTGGCGCGCCAGGCACGCGCCTTAGGCATCAAGGCCAAGGTCCCGTTTCTCGTCACGCCAGGCTCTGAACAGGTGCGTGCCACGATAGAGCGCGACGGGCTGCTGGCCGATCTCACCGCCATAGGCGCCACCGTGCTTGCCAACGCCTGCGGCCCCTGTATAGGGCAGTGGCAGCGTGAGGACGTGGCGCCAGGGACGCCGAACAGCATACTGACGTCCTACAACCGCAATTTCCCGCGGCGCAACGACGGCAATCCGGGTACCCACGCCTTCATCGCGAGCCCCGAGGTCGTGACCGCCTATGCCTTGACGGGCAGTCTCGCCGCCAACCCGCTTGCCGGGATCGAGGTGGACGGCAGGCGCGTATCCCTGACCCCGCCTGCCGCCGCAGAGCTCCCGAGCGCGGGTTTCGTGGGCGGGACCGGGGGCTATAGGCCGCCCGAGGAAGGGGGTGCAGGCGTGGTCGTGCGGATCCGTGAGGACAGCGAGCGGCTGAGCCTGCTTGTGCCGTTTCCGGCCCCGCGGCCCGAGGACTTCCAGGGACTGCCGATCTTATTGAAGGCAGTCGGCAAGTGCACGACCGACCATATATCGACCGCCGGCCCCTGGCTCAAGTACCGCGGCCACCTCGACCGTATCAGTGACAATCTGTTCCTGGGGGCCACCAACGCCTTCAGTCCGGTCGTCGGTACGGGTTTTGATGTCATGACGGGCAAGGCCGACGTTCCGCTCGCGGCGCTCGCCCGCACCTATAAGGCGCAGGGCCTTGGCTGGGTGGCGGTGGGCGACAGCAACTACGGGGAGGGCAGTTCGCGTGAGCACGCGGCCATGTCGCCGCGCTATCTGGGCGCGCGCGTGATCCTGGTGCGCAGCTTCGCGCGCATTCACGAGACTAACCTGAAGAAGCAGGGCGTCCTGCCGCTCACCTTCGCCGATCCGGCCGATTACGATAGGCTTGCCCGCGATGACCGCGTGAGCCTGCCTGGCATAGGAGAGATCGAGCCGAATGTGCCCATGCGCCTCGTGATCACAGGCGCGGACGGCCGGACCTGGGAGATGCTGGCGCGCCATACCCTCACTGCAGAGCAGATCAACTGGTTCTGGGCGGGCTCCGCCTTGAATCTCATGGGGGCGCGATCACGCGCATAAATCGCGCCAGGTGTTGACAAGGGCTCATCCCTTAATCACAATTCGCGGCTTACTGTTTGGAGGGGTACCCAAGCGGCCAAAGGGATCAGACTGTAAATCTGACGGCTCTGCCTTCGGAGGTTCGAATCCTCCCCCCTCCACCATCGTTA
>JAJYHM010000016.1 GCA_021784755.1 Pseudomonadota bacterium | reverse complement strand
CTACCCTTTGGATCAGGCGGAAGCCAAAAGGACTCTTGACCATGTCGCGCAGCTCTGGGGCTATGATGTGCATCTGGACGCGGGTGACGTCGTCATGATCGCACGTGCCAAGGCGAGCCCCTCCTAGTCGCAGTTAGGACCGCGCAGGCGTATGGGTGGTGAACGCAGCCGCATCTCTTGGGCCGTCAGAAGCCCCATCAGTTCGTGGAAGTGTCGCTCCTCGGCAAACCATGGAAAGGCGCGCGGGAACGCCGGATCGTGCCAGCGTCGGGCGATCCAGGCGTTGTAGTGTAGAAGCCGCAAGGTGCGCAGAGGTTCTATGAGGCGCAGCTCCACGGGATCGAAATCGCGAAACATCTCGTAGCCTTGGATCAAGGCCGCGAGCGCCTCTTCCTGTTCGTCGGGATCCCCAGGTAGGAGCATCCACAGATCCTGGATCGCGGGCCCGTTCAGGCAGTCGTCGAAATCGACGATGGTGAGCGTCTCGCCGTCTGTGAGGACATTGCCCGTGTGGCAATCGCCGTGTAGCCGCAGAATCGGGGCGCCGACCGTCTCGAAGGTCTCGGCGATGTGATCACGCAGACGCGCGGCGACGACCAGGAGTTCGGGACGCAGCGGCAGCGGCACAAAGGGGCAAGCGGCCAGCGTGGCGATGGCGGGGTCGACGAACGAGGCCGCGTCCAGGGTCGGGCGCGCAGCGAAGCGTCCGGTCCCGGTCAGGTGCAAACGGCCGAGGTGGCGGCCCAGGGCGCGGCGTTCGGACGGGGTCTCGACATATCCAGCCCGTCCAGGCCGCCAGGGGAAGATCGCGAAACGATAGGGGCCTTCGCGCAGCAGCGTCTGGCCGTTGTGCACAAGCGGCGGGACCCCCGGTATCTCTGCTGTGGCCAGTTCTTGCAGGAAGCCGTGCTCCTCGAGGATTGCGGCATCGCTCCAGCGGCCCGGGCGATAAAACTTGACCGCCCAGGGGACGGTCTCGGTCTCGATCTTGTACACGCGGTTTTCGTAGCTGTTGAGGGCCTGAAAACCACCTGTAGGCGTAAGACCGGCCGTCTCCGCCGCGCTCAGAATGAGGTCCGGCGTGAGGTCAGCGTAAGGGGCTGTCTTCGCAGAATCGATAGGGTCGTGGCTCATTCCTCATTATACCGTCGACGGAGGCTTTTAGGATTTTGCCTCAGTCCCTCTAAAGTCAATAACCCGCGACTGAGGTCGCAGGCCTTATGGTGATGGGCCGACGGGTTACCCCCATTCAGGCCCCCAACAGCAGGCGTATTGATAGCTGCCCTTGGTGGGAACGATAGGCCCCGGTCGGAGCAAAGGATGCGGGGGATTGTGATCGGGACATCACGGGTTACCTTGCCTGCTGGTGCTGCGGGACGAGGGGTTACCGGGCTTTGCACGACTACCGAGGGTCGAGCGCGATCACGTAGTCGACGTGCAAATGTGTGGGCAGTGCATGGCCGATAAGAGCACGGTCGCTTGGTTTTCGGGTTGGTTGATGGTCGCGGCGAAGGCCTGGGCGGTGGCTGGATTACGATTGCTCGTCGCTTTATGGATGAGCCGGATCTCGGGCGCTTCGAGAGGGCTCGAGTGTGAGCCACCCGCTGGCGCTACTCGCCCGAGAGCCCCACGCTGCGGCTTAGGCCCCGCTAGCGCATGGTGACGACTTCTTCCGCGCTTGTTGGATGGATGGCGAGCGTGTCGTCCAGATCTTTTTTGGTGGCGCCCATTTTGATGGCGACCGCGAAGCCCTGCAGCATCTCATCGGCGCCCTCACCGATGATGTGCAGGCCCACGACGCGCTCCTCGCGGCCTACGGTCACGAGTTTCATGGCGGTGCGCTCTGGGTGGCGCGCGAAGGCGTGGCTCATGGGTGTAAACCGTGTGCGGTAGACGGTGACGGCCTCGTTCCCATGGCGCTCGCGCGCCTCGGGTTCGCTCAGGCCCACGCTCCCGATCGGCGGGTGGCTAAAGACCACGGTCGGGACAAGGTCATAGTCGAGGTGCCGGTCCTTTTGGCCACCGAACAGGCGGTCGGCCAGGCGCCGACCGGCGGCGATGGCGACGGGCGTGAGGGCGGCACGGCCCGTCAGGTCGCCGATGGCATAAATGCCCGGAACGGCGGTATTCTGGTAGGCATCGGTTTCTACGATGCCGCCCCGCCCTGGCGCGATGCCGGCTTTGTCCAAGTCGAGCGTATCGGCATTCGGTGTCCGGCCGACGGCCCAGATCACGCTATCGAGTCCAGACAAGGCTTCACCGTCCCTATAGAGGAGGGTGACCTCCGCCCCGGCCTTGCGGAGGCCCGAAACTTGGCGATGGGCTAGGAGGTTGATGCCGGCGTGGGTCATGGCTTCCATGAGTCCTTCGCGCAGCATGGGATCGAACGCCGCCAAAAGGTGTGCGCCGCGCATGACAAGCGAGACCTCGCTGCCGAGCCTGCGCAAGGCGCAGGCTAGCTCCACGGCGATGTAACCTGCGCCGACCACGGCCGCCCTCTGCGGCCTTTCGGGGAGGGCGAAGAAGTCGTCGGATGTAAGCCCCAGGGCGGCCCCTGGAACATCCGGTAGTACCGGACGGCTGCCGGTAGCGAGCACGATATGATCCGCCTCGTAGCGCTTGCCTGCCACCTCTATGGTATGGGGATCGGCGAAGCGCCCATGTCCGGAGATCAGGGTGACGCTGTTGTCGGCCAGCCCCGTCGCGTAGCGTTCGTTCAGTTTGGCGATATAGGTATCACGGGCGCGTTTGTTTGCGGCCCAATCGAAATCTCCGAGGAGCGGCGTAAACCCGTAATCGGTCGCAAGTTCTGCGCAATGGCGCAGGTGCGCGGCGTTCCAGAGGAGCTTTTTGGGTACGCAGCCCACATTTACGCAGGCCCCGCCGAGTGCGCCTTTTTCGATGAGGGCGCAGCGCGCCCCGTGGCGTGCTGCGCGATTGGCGGTAGCGATTCCGCCGCTGCCGCCCCCAAGAATCAGGAGATCGTAGTGCTCAGCCATGACGCGGCCCCCCTAATGAACCGTTCGGAATGCGGTCGCACCGCCCCTTGCTCCTGCGGCACGTGGATCCGGCTTCGCGTTATGCGAGTCCTAGGTGATGCGCCAAGTCGTCGGCGCCCCCGATATGTCGCCCGCCTATGAAGACTTGCGGTACGGTCGAGCGGCCGGTCGTCGCGCGGAGGGTTCGCGAACTGACGCCTGTCCCTTGCCCTGTGCGGATTTCCTCGAACGCAATGCCGCGTTCCTTCAGCATCGCCTTGGCGCGGAAACAGTGCGGGCAGCCATCGCGGGTAAATATAGTAACGAATTCTGGCTCTTTGGCCTTGGGGTTGATGTGGCGGAGCATGGTATCGGCGTCCGAGACCTCGAAGGGATCGCCGGGTTTGTCGGGTTCTATGAACATCTTTTCAATTACGCGATCTTTGACCAGCATGGAATAGCGCCAGGAGCGTTTTCCAAAACCCAGGTCGGATTTGTCGACCAGCATGCCCATACCGGCCGAGAACTCGCCGTTGCCGTCCGGAAGGAATAGCAGATGCTCAGCGTTCTGGTCCTTGCCCCAGGCCTCCATGACGAAGGCGTCGTTGACCGACAAGCACGCCACGGTGTCGACGCCATTGGCCCGAAAGACCGGCGCGAGTTCGTTGTAGCGTGGCACATGGCTCGAGGAGCATGTTGGGGTGTAGGCGCCCGGGAGCGCGAAAACGACCACGGTCTTTCCCTTGAAAACCTCGTCTGTATGGAGGTCCTTCCATTGCCCGTCTGCGCGCGCCTTAAAGACCACCGACGGAACTCGTTGTCCTTCGTGATTCGGGTGTTTCATAAACCCCCCTGTTCAGATGGCGACACTTTAAGGCCGGTGGTCGCCGGTTCGAGCTCGGCCTGCTTACGAGCGTGTGCGGCCTTGAGCGCCATCGATGGCCGGCTCGGGATGGTCGCTTGGGTGTCGCGGTGCGTGCCGCCTAGGATTGATCTTAGCAAAGAAGGCCTGTTTGGCATACGGTACGGTGGATGGTGTCGCTAGGGCAGCCGGGGGCAGGTGAGCGAGACACCGTGTGGGGATGCTTAAGGGGTTGCGGGGTGCCGGGGCGAGAGGGCGGTATGGGGCCCTCGCGGGTAGGCGCGAGGGTGCGAGTGGGCATCAACCCTGTTGTTGGGGAATCCCATTGGGTGGGTCACCGGGAAGGGGTGCTGGGTTGTCCAGCGTGTGGTCTAGTCCCTGCTCCGGATGTTGGGTTTCGACAGTCAAGTATTTTTGTTTGGTCTCTTCGTTTTCGAAGTAGACCTTGAGGGTATCAGCGCCCTCGCCCTCAATTACATACGGACGGCCTTCCGTTTCGGACAAGGTTGTGCCAGTAATTGGGTCAGTCCTCTCGATGCGCATACTGTCCTCCGATCTTCGAAAAGAGCCTGATAACATGCCGTATATCCTAAAGAAATGTTATCGACCTTTAGGTCGTTTCTCTCTGATGTGGGATAGTGGTGCGTGGTACTTCGTCCCTCAGGATTGCTCCTGTTTCGCTCGTTGAAGGCAGGGCGCAGGCCTTTGTGTGTGTTAGCGGGGAAGGTGGTGGTCGGAGTGGCCGAGTCGCATGGATATGTCTCCAGAGAGCTTCCCATTCTCCCATCACAGTGCCAGTATAGCTGGGCTGTGGCGCACTGAATCTGTGGGATGGCGGCGGATTACGGAGGTCCGGGCTGCCTGGGGCGATGAGCACGGCGCCCGAGCGACTTGGGTGTTGAGGGGGGAGAGGAACTCATGGGGGGAGTACGCCTGTTGCGGGCTGGTGTTGGGGAAAGTGCGCGAGCGATCCTGTGGGCCTGCCTTGCGATAGCCCTTTTGGTCCCATGGCCGAAGGCGCGGGCATCATTGAATTTTCCGGGACGGGGCCCGCAGGCCGTGTGGCGCACGATACGCCACCAAGCGCACGTGATCGTGCAAGGAAACGGCCGGCGTGATCTCTACGTGTTCGTCGATCCCAATTGCCCCTTCTGTCACACGCTTTTTGCGCAACTGCAGCCCTTGATCGGCCCGCGCCATCTGCGCATCCATTGGATCGTTACGGGTTTTCTACACCCCTCGAGCGCAGGCAAGGCCGTCGCCATACTCGGGGCATCTCGGCCGCTTTTAGCCCTCAAGCGCAATGAGGCAAGCTTTCGGCGCGGGCGGGGGCATGGAGGGGGTATTGCGCCCGTGCCCGTGCGTGGCCGCTGGGCTCGGGCCTTGGCAACCAACAATCGTTTACTCGAGCTCACAGGCCCCGAGCTCGTGCCGACATTGGTCTATCGTAACCGGGCGGGCGCCATCGTTATCCACGAGGGCGTACCGATGAAGCCGCATGGCCTACTTTGGACGATTCACGCCATCGGCCAGGCGCGTCCGAGCTCCTGATCTCGAAAACCGTCCCCCGAGCCGACCCCTTTGGCCCTCCGTGGGGGGGCGTATCACTTCTCGACCACCCACCCCCTTCCTCGGCGGTTCAAGGCAAGCGCGCCCCACGGTGTCATAGCTGCGCCCTTGACCTTACAGTTAGCTGTAAGGTGTAGACTAGGGTTTTATAGGGGGTGGCGCGATGGAGCTCATTACGATTGGGGCATTGGCCAGACGGGCCGGGATAGGGGCCGGGACCTTGCGTTACTACGAGACACAGGGTCTGGTCACGCCTGCGGCGCGCACGCGCGGCCGCTACCGGTTGTATCAGGAGTCCGAGTTACGGCGCCTGCGTTTCATACGACGCTGCCAGGAGTTAGGGTTCTCATTGGATGAGATTGGCTTGCTGCTCGGGCTGAACGAGAGGCGCACGGCGCGTGCCGCTGACGTGAAGCGTCTCACACAGGAGAAGCTGCGTGACATCGATCAGCGCATTCGTGATCTGGAGCGCATGAAGCACGGGCTCGAGCGCCTGAGCGAGTGCTGCCATGGTGAGGGTCCCGCCTCCGAATGCCCCATCCTGGCGGCCTTGAATGCCGACGATGATCACCCGGAGGGCCCGTGATTCGCGAGATAGAATTCGGCATCGGCGGCATGACCTGTGCCTCATGCGTCGCGCGCGTGGAGCGCGCCTTGGGGGCGGTCCCCGGGGTCGAGTCGGCCGTGGTGAATCTTGCAAGTGAGCGCGCGACCGTGGTCTACGACCCCGCGACGGCCACGCCCGTGGCGCTTTCGGAGGCGGTGCGGGCGCGTGGTTATAAGCCACTTGTGCGCGACCTTGAGATCGGCGTGGGCGGCATGACGTGCGCGTCCTGTGCTGGGCGCGTGGAGCGCGCGTTGAAAAACCTGCCAGGTGTGCTAGATGCCAACGTAAATCTCGCCACCGAGCAGGCCCACATCCGCTATCTCGAAGGCGCGCTGGACGAGGGTGCGGTGCGTGCAGCGATTGTGCAGACCGGCTATCAGGCGCTGGCGCGATCAGGGCTTGAGGGCGATGCCGGCGGCGATGCGCAGGCGCAGGCGGCGGCGGGACTGCGGCGCGATGTCTCGCTCGCTGGGGTTCTGACCCTGCCTGTGGTGGTCTTGTCCATGGGTCCGGTCTTCGTGCCGGCATTCGGGCGCGCTCTGGCGGCGATTGCGCCCATCGAATTTTGGTCGTGGCTCATAGCGGCCTTAACGGCCACAGTGCTATTCGGTCCCGGCCGCCGATTCTTCCGTCCTGGCTGGATCGCCTACCGTCACTTGTCCCCGGATATGAATAGCCTGGTCATGACCGGGACTGGCGCCGCTTTTGCCTACAGCCTGCTCGTCCTCATCTGGCCGCAAGGGTTTCCGGCGGGCGCGCGTCACCTTTATTTCGATTCGGCGGCGGTCATCGTCACCGTGATCCTGGCGGGCAAATATTTGGAGGAGCTGGCCAAGGGGCGCACGGGGGCCGCGATTCGGCGGCTGGCCGGTTTGCAGGCCAAGGTCGCGCGGCGCCTGCGGGGCGAGCGCGAGGAGGAGGTGCCGATTGCCGAACTGCAGATAGGTGATCTCGTGCGCGTGCGGCCCGGCGAGCATATCCCGGTCGACGGCGTGGTGCGCGCAGGCGAGAGCTATGTCGACGAGGCGATGTTGAGCGGTGAGCCCATGCCGCTTGCCAAGCATCCGGGCGACCGGGTGGTTGGAGGCACGGTCAATCAGTACGGTGTTCTCGAAGTCGAGGCGAACGCCATCGGATCCCAGACCGTGCTCGCACAGATCATTCGCTTGGTAGCTCGGGCCCAGGGCTCGAAACTGCCGATCCAGGGGCTCGCTGACCGCGTGGTGGCGATCTTCACCCCGGCGGTCTTGGCGGCCGCGGTGATGACTTTCGCTGCGTGGTTGATCGCGGATGGCGCGGCGGGCCTTACGGGTGGGCTCGTGAGTGCCGTGGCGGTTCTGGTCGTGGCCTGCCCTTGCGCCATGGGGCTTGCGACGCCCGCTGCAGTCATGGTGGGCACGGGACGCGCGGCGGAGCTTGGCGTGCTCTATCGTAAGGGTGAAGCGCTCGAGACGCTAAGCCGCGTGGACACAGTCGTCTTCGACAAGACTGGCACTTTGACCGAGGGCCACCCGGTCGTGACTGACGTGGTGGCGGCTGACGGGGACCGTGGCGCGCTCTTGGGTCTCGTGGCCGGGGCCGAAGTGGGCAGCGAGCACCCGCTGGCACAGGCCGTTGTGGAGGCGGCGAAGGGCGAGGGCGTATCGCCACGCGCGGTCTCGAGCTTCAAGGCGCGACCGGGGTACGGTATCGAGGCCGAGGTCAACGGGCGCCGGCTGCTGGTGGGTGCACGGCGACTGTTGGCCGAGGCCGGCATCAATCTCGGAGACACTGAGGGCGTGGCGCGCGATCTCGAGGCCCACGGCAAGACTGTGATCTTCGTGGCCCATGGCGAGGGCGTGTGCGGAGTGATTGCGCTCGCGGATGCGCCGCGGCCGCAGGCACAAGGGGTGGTACGCGCCCTGCGCGAGCGCGGTTTGGCTATTGTCATGATATCCGGTGACGCGCAAGCGGCGGTGGGGCGGCTTGCCTTGGCGCTGAATATCGGACATTACGTGGCTGAGGTCTTGCCGGAGGCCAAGGCGCAGGCGGTGGAGGCCTTACAGCGCGATGGGCACAAGGTAGCCTTTGTCGGGGACGGCTTGAACGATGCGCCAGCACTCGCGCAGGCGGATGTTGGGATAGCGATGGCGAGCGGCACGGATGTCGCCATGGAGGCCGCCGACGTGGCGATCAAGGGATCGCTTGGGGCGGTCGTGACCGCCGTGGATCTCTCTCGGCGTACGCTCTCGACGATACGGGGGAACCTCTTTTGGGCATTTTTTTACAATGTCGCTCTGATCCCGCTCGCCGCTGGGGTGTTCTATCCAGTCTTTGGAATCCAATTGAATCCCATGCTCGCAGGTCTCGCCATGGGTTTCTCGAGCGTCTTCGTTCTGACCAATAGCCTGAGGTTGCGGCGCTTCAAGGGGTCGACCATCCCCGAGGACGCGGGCCCTGCGACGTTTGTGGCGGGCCGACAGGCGTCGTAATAACGGGTGTTTTCGCGAAATGACCAGGATCACTTACACATCCACGAAAAAAAAGGAGCAGACCATGACCATTACTACCTTGCATATCACGGGCATGACATGCGGTCACTGCGTTGCGGCGGTCACGGCGGCTTTGAAGGCCGTGCCGGGGGTCGAGTCGGTGCAAGTGAATCTCGAGCGCGGCGAGGGCGTTATCAAAGGCAGCGCAAGCGCCGAGCAGCTGGTCCAAGCTGTGGGCGCGGAGGGCTATGAGGCGCGCCCCGCGTGAATGCGCGGGGCTTCTGCGACCCGACGAGGGCTCGGTCCCAGGCCTTGGAGCGGCCGCAGGGGTCTCGGCCGCGGTTTTTTGGGCGAGGCGTCGGTTGCGCGGGTCGGCTTATAGTGTGTGATCGTGGAGCGGGCAAGGAAGGTGTCTGGCTTGCTCCCGCAAGGAGACGGGGATGTCCGGCGCGAGGCGGCGTGTGATGCCGTTCTTTATGCGTCCCCTATACTGAAGGAGGTTTACCATGGGCGATACAGAAAGGCTTGATTTCGTGATCATTCTTATTACGGGCCCCGAGAATCCGAAACGCTTGCCGTCGGCGTTTTTCCTGGCCTCCACGGCCGCCGCGGACGAGCAGAACGTTCTGATGTATTTCACGGGGCCTGCCACGGAGCTTTTGAAAAAGGGCGTGGCTGAAACCATCTTCCCTCTGCGGGGCGGGAAAAGCGTGGCGGACTTTATGAAGCTTGCCTCCGACAACGGCGTCCGCATGATCGGCTGTGCGCAGTCACTCGAATTGAATGGCATGACCGCCGCCGATCTTTTCCGCGAGATGCCGCTTCTAACTCCAAGCGCAGCCTTGCCGTCGCTTGCACAAGCGGGGCGCGTGTTGACCTGGTGACAGGGCGCGGGCATATCGAGGATATGCGCATGCGCGGCGTGCGTCCGGGGGGACCGTGCGCGACGGACGAGCGCCTATTATGGCGCCCAGCGTCGTCTACTGGGGCGTAGTGTTGGGGTGTGCACTCGGGGCTGGGAACGCCTTTAGCATTCTGCTTGCGAACAACGCCGCCGGCAATGACATCCGTATTGTCGAGCGTGTGTCTGTGCGTATCGGCCTGCAGGCCGCGGATGTTGCCGCTTGCCCCGTGCTTCCCGGTCGTCCCATGACCGTACGCGGTGCATCACGGCAGACGGTCCATGTGGCGGCCCCTCACGCGCGAGGCCTGCAGTCACGCGGAGACGCGCATCCATGAGAGAGAGCTGGCGCACCGCCGTGCGCTGGCCGCTCGTATCGTGGCGCAGGGCGACCGTGCCTCCTCTGGGCGCGCGACCTCAAAGCCCGCGTGCCGGGCACGTGGTGGTTCTGGGTAGGCCCAAAATCCGTTAGAATTGGCAAAGAAGGGAGTCTTGCGTGCAACATGCGCAGCGCAGCTTGCAGCGCATTTGCAAGGCCTAAAGGCACGTCGCCATACGACCGCCGCCTGGGACTGAAAAATAAGGGGATACTAGTGCGGATGCTGAGCAAGTTCGAGAGACGTTTCGGCCGTTACGCCATCAGCAACTTGATGGCGTATATCGTGGGCGCTCAGGGTGTGGTATTTCTCCTGTCGCGTACGGCGAACGGCCATAACATCCTGTCCGAGCTCTTCTTCAGCCAGACACTGATCGCCCAGGGGCAGATCTGGCGTGTGATCAGTTTCATTCTCATTCCGCCATCCTTCTCGATATGGGTCTTTTTTATCCTCTATTTCTATTACCTACTCGGTGCGCGCCTCGAGGAAGAATGGGGGAACTTTCGTTTCAACGTCTACTACTTCACGGGCGTGGCGTTCAGTATCCTGGGAGCGTTCCTGGCCGGTGCGAGCGCCACTGCCACCTATCTGAATCTCTCGATATTTCTGGCATTTGCCACCATAGATCCCGAATTCAGCATCCTGCTATTTTTCGTGATCCCGGTGAAGGTGCGGTATTTAGCGTGGCTCGCGTGGCTTTGGGTTGCCTACACAGTCGCGCTCGGGCCCGTGCCGGCCAAGATCATGGCGGTTGTATCGCTGTTGAATTATTTCATGTTTTTTTGGCGTGATCTCAAGGCTCGGTTACGCGGGGGCGCATTTCGGAGGGCGCGGCGCGGTTTTCTGCAAAGCGCGCCCGCGACAAGCGCGCCGATTCATCGCTGTACGATCTGCGGGGCGACCGAGCGGGATGAGCCGCGCGTCGAATTCCGTTATTGCTCAAAATGCGCAGGCCACCATGAATATTGTCTTACGCACCTCACTGCCCATGAGCACATTCGGTGAGGGCGAGCAGGCGTCATGGGCCGTAATTGTCATCGCTTCGCGTCCGAAAATAAAAGATGCGTAAGACGATCCAGAGGGCGATCTTTATGACAAGGAGCAGGACCACCATGAGGAGTATACCGCGCAGGCCTATGGATATCCCAAAGAGCCGGAAGGCGAAATAGATAGTGGCCGTGGTGATGGGCGTTATGCCGATCAGCCAATAGAGACCGTTTGAACCAGGCGGCTTTGTCGTCATGCGTTCTTGTGCGTGACAAGGGGTTAGAGGTGCGCAGCGCGCATCCTGTATACGTTGTTCGCGTAGGCTTTGCGTACGTTCGTAGCGGACCCCGGCGAGGCCGGGTCAAACAGTCCATACGGCCGGGTCTTCCCCCCCAGGGCTTGGCGTAGCGATGGCAACGACGATGTCATGGTGCCAGGATCTTCGGAAATAAAAAAGGGCATCGTGGCGGCTTGGGGCGCACTGCGGCCATCGGTGTCGTGGTCTTGCGCTAGGTCGCCTCATGGCGAGGTCGCCGGAGAGGCGCAAGGCCCAACGCGCGCGGCGAGCGCGGCGAACCTCGCCGCGGGCAAGGTATTTGGAAGGGGTGTTCGAGCCGCTGGTCTGTGTGTTTGGTGAAGCGGTTCCTAAGGCCCGCCGAAGCCGGCGGAAAAGCGGGTGCAGGCGGCATGACCAAGATATCCCGAGGATGCCATGCGCCAAATCTACCGCGATAGTCCCCCGGAGTCGTCAAAAGCGCCGCAAACCGGCATCGGGTTTAGCTTTATCTGGCCAGGGGCTGAAGTCAACTGCGAAAAGTACGTCAACCGCAGGCCGTGTCAGGGGCTGAAGTCACGCGCACTCTCAGAGCCTACCTCGTGCTCGGTGAAGAGCTGTCGCCATGCTTCATGACTGCGGATCTTCGCCGTACATCTGTTTCCATCAATGGGATAGGCGGGAAGCGTAAGGGGATCAAAGGAACTGTGGCAGGGTGGGGATTATTGATCGGTTGCGCGCCACTGCGCACCGGGCAATATATGGACTGACGAGAAGGAAAGAACCCCCTCCCGGACCGGGAGGGGGGTAGAACTTGCTAGGCAGGACTTACCACTTGTAGTCGGCGAGTAGGTAGAAGGTGTTGAGATGGGTGCCGCCGTTGTACTGGCCGGCGTAGGCAAGCTTCGCAGTCCAGGGACCATTGTCACCCATGGTCACACCGGCACCGGCGTCGAACGTGTCGGCCGGGGCGATGTGCGCAAGGGAACTGCCGGTCTGCACACCGATAGTCTGCAGGACGGTGACGTTGCGGTTACCGACGTAGCCCGTGGCCCCGAGCTCCACCCAGGGGGTGAAGGTGACCCCGGAGGTGTGCAGGTTATAACCGCCACGCACTCCGCCCGTAAACAGGCCGAGATTGGTCTGTTCGCCCTGGTAGGACATATTGAGCGCACCGGCCCCGGTTTCCGCAAAGGCGCTGGTCTTCGTGTGCTGATAGTTCATGCGGGCATAAGGGACAAGGAAAGCATGTCCCATCGGCACGAGGTACTGGGCCTGAGCGCCGACTGCGAGCAGCCAACCATGGGTGTTGCCCTTGGCCGTCACCGGCAGAGGCGCCATGGTACGGGTCTCGTTCATGCCGATGCGGCCACCACCGACTGAGGCCGACACCCGCAGGTGACCCATCGTGTCGATGCCGTAACCGTAGACACTGAAGAGATTCGCATTCACCTGCTGGCTCGCCGTATCGGTCTGGGTGTGGATGCCAGAGAAGGCTCCGCCCACGACGAGATGGTGATCGACCTGATCGCCGTAGCCCATGACTGCGCCGTAGTTGCGAATCGTGGCACCGCTCACCTGGCCTGTGGCGCCCACCCCCTTCACCCAGGCGCCGGCATGCGCGGCCGTAAAGTGCATGGCGCCATCCCGTCCCAGTATCCCTTCGGACCCGTCCAGCGTAGCATCAGTGCCGGTACGAATGGCCTGGTTGCTGGCATAGGCGTTGTTGACTACCGCGGAACCCGTCTCATAGGCGGCCGGTAACGCTGAGACCTTAAGCGAAACAGTGTCGGCGTTATAGGAAGTTTGCGCCGCAAAATAGTTGCCCAGGGTCTTTGTCTGCGCGAAGGTGCCCGTCACCCCGCCTGTGGCGTTGACGATGGTGTAGGTATCACCCACCGTGTACTGGCCCGTCCCCTCGTTCACGAGTAAGTCACCGGCGATGTTGGCGGCGCCGTTCACCTGCAGAACGCCAAAGCCCGTCGGGGTGCCGCTTACCTCCAGGGTGCCCGAGGTCGCCTGGGTGTAGCTGCCGGTTAGGTTCAAAGCACCGACCGAAAGCGTCCCATCGTTGGTCACCGAGCTGATAGTCCAGTTGCCGGTGGCCTGCGCATCGGCGGTGGGCGCCACCGTCAGGGTGCTCGCGGGGGCATAGATGGGGGCGGCACTTGTAAACACGGGCGCCCCTTCGAGGGTGAAGGTACTAGCCGTGGTACCCGCATCGATCGTGCCCTGGATGTCGCTGCCCGTGGTAAAGATGAGATTCTGGGCGTTGCTGCCGATCAGGATCGCCGTGCCATTGGTGCCGATGATAGTGCCGGCGTTCACCAAAGTCGTGGCGGGACCATTCAGATATACGCCCGTGCCGCCGGAAATCGCGCCACTATTGGTGAGCGCGCCGATGGTGCCGGTGTCGTAGAGGCCGTAGTTTATGCCAGAAATCGTACCAGTGTTGGTGAGAGCGCCAATGGTGCCGTAGTTATCGATGCCGCTGTATGACGACGTAATCGCGCCGCTGTTGATGAGGGTGCCAATGGAGCGACCATTGTAAATGCCGCCGTAGTAGCCGCCCGAAATCGTGCCACTATTGGTGAGTGTGCCGATGATGTCGTCATTGTAAATGCCGCCGTAGTAGCGCCCCGAAATCGCGCCACTATTGGTGAGCACGCCGATGGTGCTGTCATTGTAAATGCCGCCGTAGTAGCCGCCCGAAATCGCGCCATTATTGGTGAGTGTGCCGATCGTGCCGTAGTTATCGATTCCGGCGCCATAGCCACTGCTCGATATGGTGCCGCTGTTGGTGAGCACGCCGATAGAGCCGTAGTCATTGTAAATACCGCTATATGCCGACGTAATCGTGCCGCTGTTGGTGAGCGCGCCAATGCTGCCGTAGTTCTCGACGCCGTAGTCACCGGTGGAATCGATCAAGCCGCTGTTGGTGAGCACGCCGATGGTGCCGTCATTGTAAATACCGCTGTAGTAAGAACGGATCGTGCCGGTGTTGGTGAGCGTGCCGATGGCGCTGTAGTTCTCGATCCCGTAGTAATCGGCGGGATCGATCAAGCCGCTGTTGGTGAGCACGCCGATGGTGCCGTCATTGTAAATACCGCTGTAGTAAGAACGGATCGTGCCGGTGTTGGTGAGCGTGCCAATGGCGCTGTAGTTCTCGATACCGTAGTCATGGGTGGAATCGATCAATCCGCTATTGGTGAGCGTGCCAATGGTGCCGTCATTGTAAATACCGCTGTAGTAAGAACGGATCGTGCCGGTGTTGGTGAGCGTGCCAATGGCGCTGGTGTTGTCGATACCGTAGTCATGGGTGGAATCGATCAACCCGCTATTGGTGAGCGTGCCAATGGTGCCGTTATTGTAAATGCCGTTGTAGTCGGAACGGATCGTGCCGGTGTTGGTGAGCGTGCCAATGGCGCCGTAGTTGTGGATACCGTAGCCAAGAGTGGAACTGATCAACCCGCTATTGGTGAGCGCGCCGATGGAGCCGGAGTCATTGTAAATGCCGGTGTAGTCGGAACGGATCGTGCCGGTGTTGGTGAGCGTGCTAATGGCGCCGTAGTTGTCGATACCGTAGCCAAGAGTGGAACTGATCAACCCGTTATTGGTGAGTACACCGATGGAGCCGGAGTCGTTGTAAATACCGCTGTAGTAAGAACGGATCGTGCCGGTATTGGTGTTAATGAGCGAGCCGATGGTGCCCTGATTATCGATGGCGATGTTACCGCTTGTGAGCAGTCCGCTGTTGCTGAGCGTGCCTACGCTGATACTGGGATTGACGAGCAGTGCGCTCGTGGCGCTGGCGGGGGAGACTACACTCGTATTGCTGGAGATCGTGGCGATCGTACCGGCGCTCGCAAGGGCTGGCGCCATCAGACCAAGACCTACGACAAGCAGCGGCAACACCTCGCGGCGCAACGCGCTCTGCAGAACGGTCAGGCGCGGGATATAGCCCGTGCTATCTGGCGCAGCGGTTTTGACAAGGCTTGTGCCCGCTCCTCTGACCGCCGACTTCGCGTGCTCGGAGGCCACCTGCAGGCAACCGCGCGCTTTGTTGAATACAACACGATAAATCCGGTTCATCGCTGTAAAACCCCTCCTGTGGTAGAATAAAAAAGGTTTGTGTTAAGAAACCGCTCTTTGTGGCTGACGGGCGTGTTGCTCCGCCATCTTGTGTAACACCGTTCGCACCTGCTCCATGACACCCACCCAATCCCCCGGAGTCTTTTGCCGGAAGAGCCGGTGCTGCGGGTACCAGGGGCTGTCCTCCCGCGTCAGTAGCCAGCGCCATTCGGGCTCAAACGGTAAAAGCACCCAGGCCGGTCGCCCCAGGCCACCTGCCAAATGGGCCGGCGAGGAATCGACCGAAATCAGTAGATCAGCCACGCTCAGGATCGCCGCAGTGTCTTCGAAATCCGCGATCTCGGGACCAAGGCGCGTCAAGGCCAACCCGGTGGGCGTTTCCTCATCGGCGGCTGGTCCCTTTTGCACCGCAACACAATGCACGCCTGTCGAGGCGAGCGGGGCGAAGGTCGCGAGCGGCATGGAACGACTCGCATCGTTGGGGTGGCTCGGTCGTCCCGCCCAAGCAAGCGCAACGAGGGGGCGCGGCAGGTCGCGCAGACGTGCGCGCCAGCGCTCAATGCGTTCGGGCGCAGCCTGCAGATACGCTACGTCTCCGGGCAAATCAGCAAGCTGTAGACCGAGCGCCGCCGGCAGACTCATGAGCTCGCAGTGATAATCAAAAGGTGGCGGCAACTGGCCGCGGGGGATGACATGAAAGTCTGGGTAACTTCTTTGGATCAGCGAAAAAGCGGCCTGATTCACTTCGACAATAACCCGCGCCTGGCTGCGCTCGCGTGCGGCCCGGGTCAGTCGGATGAATTGGAATGTGTCGCCGAACCCCTGTTCATCATGAATCAGCAGTGTTTTGCCGGGGATCGGTGTGCCCTCCCAGCGTGGTCTCTGCACTTTGCGCTCAATGGCGCGCGTATGGGGGAGACTGTAGCGGTAGCGATACTCGCGGAAGCCGCGCTCGAATTCTCCGAGAGTCAGCAGTGTGTCGGCCAAATCGTAATGGGCGGAAAGATCCCCAGGAAGGGTCTCGACGATCATCTCCTGGATCGGCCGCGCCGCGGCAAAACGCCCCTGTCGGCGCAAGGCGACGGCCAGCAGTTTCCACAAGGGGATGGGGCCGATACCACCCGCCAGATGGGGTTTTAACAAGGCTTCGACCGCCGCCGGGCGGCCGGTGGCGAGCAGCGCCTGGCTTTCGGACAGAATCTCCGCAAGCGGCCGCATCATAACGGCTCGTCCAGGCCCAGCACGGCCAGCAGTGGCAGCAACTGCTGAGCATGGGCACGCCAGCGCCCCGCGGACGTCTTGTAAATGGGTTGGCGCACCTGATTGACGCTTGCCGTACGCACCGTGCGCTCGGTCTTGTGAAACTCAAGACACGCCGGATCCCAGTCGAGGCCAAGGAAGGTAAGCATGCGGCGCGCCTCCCCCTCAAGGTCTTCGATAATGGCCTCGTAGTCGACCTCAAGGAAATGCGTCGACGGCAACACAGTGCGCCAGTGGTCCATGAGGCGCTCATAATCCCGGTAGAACCGGCCAAGCTCCTCCTGGTTGTAGGAGAAACGCTGGTCGCCGGAAAAGAGTTTGCTGTAACACGATAGGCAGGTGTCAGCCGCGTTGCGGCGGCAATGGATGATCCGTGCCTGCGGCAGGGCCAAATGAATGAGGCCTGCATGCAGGAAATTGGCTGGCATCTTGTCCACCACATACCGCGCCCCCTGGGCGAGCGGGGTGACGCGCTCAAGATACGCCTCACCCCAGGCGCGGATGGCGCCGGCAGCAGCCGTCTGGACGGCATGCGGATAGTTCACTATGCCGGCTACGACCCACTGCAGGTGACCGAGCTCGCCGGCGCCGCAAACAGCGTGATGGGAGGCCAGGATCTGTTCGGTGAGCGTGGTGCCCGACCGCGGCATGCCGACCACGAATACCGGCAACGACGACTCTGCGCCTGTGCCCTGCCGGCGCGCGAAGAGATCGGTGGGGAACGCGTCCGCGATGTCTGCCATGAGGCGACTGGTGGCCGCCGCATCGTAGGTGAATGTCGCACGCTTCTGGGCGTTGCCACGATCGAGGTGCCAGAAGGCCTGCACGGAATCGCCGGCGTCGAGATACGCCTTGCCAAGGGCAAAATGCAAAACCATGCGCGCCTGCGGCAGGAGGTTTTCGCCGCGATCGAACAAAGCCTGCATGCGCTGGATGAGTGGATCGCCGCGACGGAACTTTTTCAGATCGGCCCAGCTGTACCAGACGTTGACCGACTGCGGAAAACGCTCGAGCGCTCGCTCGAAGGCCTCTTCGGCCTCCGTCTTGCGGCCTTGCTCCATAAAGAGCGCGGCGCGGGCGACCAGGGCATCTTCGGCTTTGGTGCCGGGGCGAGTCGCGGCCTGCTCATAGGCGGCCAGCGCTTCCTGCGGACGACCCAGCGTCTGCAGGACATAGCCCAGGGCGTATTGCGCTTCGGCGTTGTCCGGCGCGAAGCGGACGGCGCGCTCCGCGCTCGCCAGCGCATCGGTCAGGCGCTCGAGCTTTGTGAGCACGAAGGCATGCGCCGCCAATGCCACGGGGTGATCGGCGCGGACGGCCAGTAAGGCGTCGAGCCACTTGAGCGCCTCGAGGTAACGCTCACGTTCGCTTTCCAGGGCGGCCAGATTGATGTAGGCATCAGCAAGCTGCGGATCAAGTGCGATGGCGCGACGGCCAAGCTCTAAAGCTTCGTCGTATTGCCGGCGCTCGGCTAAGAGCTTTGCGAGATTGCTGTGGGCCTTGGCGTAATCGGGTTTGAGCGCGAGTGCCTGTCGCCAATAGCGCTCCGCCTGCACAACTTCGCCCTGGCGTAGGCAGGTGTTACCGAGATTATTCAGGATTTCGGCATTTTCCGGCTGCATCGCCAGAACTTTTTCCAGGCAGGTGCGGCTTTCGGCGTAACGCCCCATTTCCTGGAGAATGATGCCGAGATTGTTCCACCCAGCCGCCATGTTAGGTGCCTGCGTGACGGCCTTGCGCGCTGCTGCCTCCCCCTCTTCCAGTAAGCCGCGCTGGCGGCACATTTCGGCAAAATCACTCAGATAGGATGCGGCTACTTGCGGCGCCGAGCAGACCCGGCGCAGTAGGTCCACCGCCGCATCTAGGCGCCCATACGCGTAGGCCATCAGCCCGAGAAGATGCAAAGCGTCCGGCTGCCCGGGGTGAACGGCCAGGATGCGCTGGCACAGCAACTCGGCCTGCGCTGCCTGTCCTGCGGTCCAATGTGCGTGAGCACGCCGCAGCGCCTCCGGGAGGGTCAGTAAAGACGGGGCAGTAAGCGATTGATCTGATGAATTCACAGGACCGAGACCTCCGTCAGCGTAGGAAATCCGTCCGCACGGGGGCGAACGACCTCGTTCTGGTCGTATTTGCGCGTAATCTCGCTCCAACCGCCAAAAGCGCGGTCGATCCAGGCCACGAAGGCCTCGCCCTGAACAGCCAACACAAACGGGTCGCGACGGACGAAGGCCGGCAGATGGCCCCCGATCCACTGATCGTAAGAGGCCTCAACGAAGAAATTCTCATCGTTCTGCAAACCCACGAGCGCAGCGAGCGCGGGTAGCTCGTCAGCAATTTTCGCGAACACAGTCGGGGTATGGGCGGCAGCCGACAACTCGATTGCGGCAAGCGGCACGGAATTGACGCGCCAGGCTAACCCAAAATCCCGATGGTGGACACGAAGACGCTTACGCTCCTCGCGATGCAGCGCCATGAACTGCTCGTATGAACAACAAAGTTGCCAACCCCCCCACCCAATGAGCTTTTTATCCGTTTTCCCGTCGGTTGTGCTGTTCTTCTTAATTACGGGTTAGAGATATATGACGCTAACGGCCCCCTTTATTCTGTTCTTGTGAGGGCACAAAAATCTGTGTACGTCTATACCATTTGTCATAAAACGGCGGAAATAGTGCACCTTTCGTCGGATAGCGTCAACGTCCGAGCTTATAGGTCGTTCTCAGGCAAGACCCGTAAAGACCGATTGTCCAAAGAAAATTGCCGATTGTGTCGTGTAAATTGTTGGTTTTAAAAGACATTGGCAGATGACATGGCAGGTAGTCGGTTTCGACTGTGTATCGCGGCGCCCATAAGGCCGGAGCAAAATCAGGAGCGATTCAAGGTGCGTAGTGCGCCGAGCGCCCGGAGAAGGCTTACTTCATTGTCGGCCCTGACAGTCGCATCAGCCCCCGTGCCTCCGCAGAGGGAGACCCAAAATCGTGCGCATAGGGTTCTCGAGCTAGTGTAGTGCTTCATAATTATAGGAACTAATATGGCCCCCTCCTGTCTGAGTGATAGAGTACAAGACAGGAGACCATTGATGCGTACCGCCCCCCTGATCGTATTGACCGAGGAAGAACGGAAGA
>JAJYHM010000031.1 GCA_021784755.1 Pseudomonadota bacterium | reverse complement strand
GCTTCTGGCTGGCCTCGACCCACAGGCGGCCACGACCGTTGTCGAGCATGTTGGTGCCTTGGCTTTGCACCACACCATTGCTCGAGTCCTTCCAATACCCGATTTCCCCCTGCGCCATACCCCCGACCTTGACGCCGGCCATGGCGGCCACGGGCAGCACGACCAAGGCCGCGCTCACGGCAGCCGTCAGCACCTTGCACTTCATCTTCGTATTTCCTCCTCACCGAACAGGACGTTTGTTTTTGGGTAACAACTAGACGCTGCAACGTCTATGCTCATGAGGTATAGCAAGCGGCCTAGGCAAATGCAACACAGAAGATCTCGCTTGCATCCAGGGCGAACACGGGGGTGATCGCATGACACATACACAGACCGGGATGCGCGGCCTTCGCGCCTCCGGGGCGATCGGGGCGGACAAGGGCTTGGGCGACCCGTGCGGGCAGGTGGTGCTATCGCAGCCGGGAGAGGACCCAAAAGGTGGGTTGTGAGCACTCCGCCTCCTTCCCCTGCTGACTCAGCCCCCCACGCGGTCAGTCGCCTGTGGGCGTTTTTCGTGCTGGGCATCTTGATTACGACCTTCGCCTTCGCCGTCGCGTCATGGCGCGGACTCGAGCAAGCGACCCGCCATAGGCTTGCGATCATGGCCGCGACCATCGGTCGGGTCGAGAAGTCCTACCTCACCCACATAGCCGACAACATGCGGCGCCTCAAAGCGACCCTACGCCGGGCACCCCCCGCATCGCGCGCTCGCCTGCTGCGCGATTATGTGGCCGACCATCCCAAGGACGTCGATGCAGCGATCCTCGATGCCCGCGACCATATCCTGGCCGCCGCCTACCCGCTTGGGATCACGACCGCGAATCTGCGGCACGCGATCCCCCCCGTGACTTCCCTCTGTCTGCTGCGCCACCATCTGTGTTTCTCGCCGCCCTTCGCGACGCCCCATGGCCGGCGCGTACTGTTCGCGCGACCCTACTCATCGCACGACACCCTGGTCCTGGAACGCCCGATGTCCTCGTGGCCGCGACTGCGCGGACTCGTAAACAAGCTGCCTCCACACTTCCATATCTTCATCGTCAACCGCAAGGGGGTGCTCGAATATCGGCTTCCCGGCGCGGCCGGTGCCCAATACGGGAAACTGCGCCATGGCCCCCTCATGCAGGCGCTGCGCCAAGTGCGCCGCGAAAGCCATGGGGAATTCTCCGGGCAAACACTGACGGGCTGGCGTCTCGGCGCTTACCAATCCACCCGTTACGGCCTCGTGGCCGGCGTGAGCCTGCCCACGAAGAACCTCATCAAGATTTTCGTGCATAGGCTTGAGGTGCCGCTTGCGCTGATATTCGCCCTGCTGGTGAGCGCGACCTTCTACTATCGGTCGTCTCGACGCGAAATAGCGCACACCGAGGCGATGCAAGAACACGCCGAGGCCCAAATTCAGAGGGAGCGCCTGTTTGCCGAGCAACAGCGTGATTTTTATCTGGCCTTGAGTGAGCTGAACCAGTTTATCGTCCGCCACCCCGACCCGGACCAGTTGTTCGCGGAAACCTGTCGGATCATCATCGCCTATACCGGATTGCTCTTCGCCTGGATCGGTCGCGTCGAAGCCTCCGGCGACATACGCGTGCTGACCTTCAGCGAGAAACGCCCGCTCGGCATCGACTGGCTACACTGCCTCTTCACGGCCGACCCCAGCCGCCCCGAGGGCCAGGGCTCCGCCGGCCGCGCAGTGCGCAGCGGACACATAGAAATCACCGATGACCTGACGCACGATGCGCGCTTTACGCCGTGGCATGCCATGCATAAGGCCGCTGGCACGCAATCGGCAGCCGCGCTCCCGATCCGCACCAAGAAGGGGATCGTGGCGATCCTGGCCCTAGGATCCGAGCAATTGAACCTCTTCTCCCCGCCGCTCGTGAGTCTCCTCGAGGGCCTGGCCCAGGATCTCGCGTTCTCCCTTGAGGATACCGAGCGCGAGCAACAGCTCATCCACCAAGCGCGGCACGATGCCCTCACAGGACTGGATAACCGCGCCCTGTTCCGACAGAAACTCGAAGAAGCCTTGGCGCGGCCCCCGCAACAGCAAAGCGGCTTCGCCATCGCCATGCTGGATCTCGACGGCTTCAAGGGTATCAACGACCAATTCGGCCACATCGTGGGCGATGAACTCTTGCGTCGCATTGCCGAGCGCATCCGCACCACCCTCCCTCCGGGCACGACTGCGGCGCGCCTCGGGGGTGACGAATTCGGGCTCATCTTGTCGCCCATCGACGCCCCCGCCGACGTGATGTCGGCCCTGGATGCGATGCGCATGGCGCTCGAGGCCCCGTTTGTCGCCGTCGGACATGAGCAACTGACCGTTGCGGCAAGCGTCGGGGTAAGCCTGTTCCCGTCCGACGGGACTCAGGCCGATGACCTTATAAGGCGCGCCGATCTCGCCTTGTACGAAGCCAAGCGCCTGGGAAAGAACGTGCACCGCTTCTTCACGCCCGCCCTTGAAGATCGGCTTCTGAATCAGCACAAGATCCAATTTGAGTTTGCCACCGCCTTACGGGATCGCGTTCTTGCGCTCCACTTCCAACCCCAGATTGAAATCGCCACCGGGCGCCTGCGCAGCCTCGAAGCCCTGCTGCGCTGGCCACAACCCGATGGACGGCTCTGGGCCCCGGGCGAATACTTTCCGGTCATCGAGCAGGACACCGAACTCATGCGCCGGCTCGATCTCTTCGTGGTGGAGCAGGCCTGCCAGGCAATTCTTTATCTCGCGGAACAGGGGATCAAGGTGCCAGTCGCGGTCAATATCCACAGCCGCCACCTCCTGCACCCGGACTTCCTGAAAGACCTCCAATCCGCGATGACCGGAGGCCCCGAAGTGCGCCATTTGCTTGAAATCGAGATCACCGAAACGAGTGAGCTTTCCGATCTTGCGCACGCCGGCGCCATCTTGGACGAGTGCCGCGCACTTGGCATCGCCGTCGCCCTGGACGACTTCGGCACCGGCTACGCCTCGCTCACATATCTGCAACAATTACCCTGCGACATCCTGAAGATCGACAAGACCTTCGTGGGCGACATGGGCGAGGATCCGCGGGATTTCGCGATCGTAAGCGGTATATTGACGGCCGCCCACGTTCTGCATTTGGTGACGGTCGCCGAAGGTGTCGAGGAGCCGGAGCAAGGGCTGCTCTTACGCGATCTCGGCTGCCAGTTCGCTCAAGGTTACGTCATCAGTCGGCCCCTCCCCTTGAATGCCATCGCCCCTTGGGTGCGCGACTGGCGGGCTCCCGATCTTTGGACCCAAACCGCGCCTGGCACGGCCACGGCGACACACGCCTGGCTTGCACGCGCCCACCACAAGAAACAGATAAGGACCATCATCGACACCCTGCGACGGGACTGCCCGCCGACCCCCGTGGATGCGCTCGCGGTCGACACCTGCCCCCTCCATCATGAGTTACGGGCGCTGGGGCCAAGCCCGCTTGAGGCGCTTCATGCCCGTATCCATCACCTTATGACGGAGGCCATGCGCGAGTACGCCGAGGACACACAAGCCGGCGTCGTTACACTGATGGAACTTCAAGCGGCCGAGAATGAATTGGAGATCTTACTCTTGGAGGCCCTCACTGGATCCAACCGCCTCACGACAGGCACTTAAAGGCTTGCGCGGGATGCAGACGCCGCCCAGGACAAGGGGCTCGAGGGGATATCTAACGACACCAAGACCCGTGCGCCGCACCGAAAGACACAAAGGCCGGTGCCGCTTGGGCAAAGAGGTGCACCGAATCAGCAACGCGGGCGGAGACCTTCGTTTGGGGAAGTCACGGTGGCGCGTCTTCGCCTGCGTGGCGTGCATCGTTAGGCAAGAGCCCCGAGGGATACGGGTGGGGCAAAGAGTGGCGGACGTCAGCGGCATCGCGCCATCGCGCGCCACGGCTCACACCTCACGAAACATCCTTATTCATGACCACCTCCGTAAATGCTTCAGCAGCGAAGGCCTCCAAAAGACTCATGTCGTCTCTTGGGAGATTTTTAATGACCGCGTGCGATGCCATATCGCTCGGCGCATATACGATCCGGATCTGCTTTCTGAGCCCACCACAGACTTCCTTAACCTTTCGGACGCAAGCCACCGCAAACCCACATTTCGGCCCAATTTTCGTGCCACACCTACGGCTGGCCACCCTCAATTCTATGACACTTTGGCCAATTCTCTCCGCGTGGGTAACCCCGTTATGGTGCTCTAGCCAACTGACCGACAGGTCCTGCTCATTCTCCCGCAACTCGAAGGCTTGAGGAAGGCAGCCGACCACCTCGCCATCCGCATTCCTTCTCAGGCGGACCCAACTCACGCGCCTCAATATGTGGTGATCATCGGGCAGCTGCTGCCCGCGCCTTAGCGTTTCTGTAACCACCGCTTCGGCTCATACGGTTGGAGGGTCTCCGCCAAACGAGACACTGGAACGTCCCCCGCGAAACGCTCCATACCGTGTTCTGTCAGATTCGATATCACCCACCTTACGCGGTCGCTTGGGTAAAACTCGACAGTAAGCCGATCTTGGTCGCGCGTCCAGGCAGCCACTACATGCCCCTTATAAGACGCGCCCAAGCCAGGCTTTACGGTTGGCGCCAACTTAATCATCGCCTTTAGAAAAGTCCCAAAGGATCCTTTTTCGATCGGCGTGTCTTCAAGGTCCCACTCCTCTGGATCATGTAGAGAATCCAGCTGCCGGAACAATCCATCCCGCCAACTCGCATCCATGTGCATAGCGACCTGTGATATCAAGACTTTTATGCTCGCACTCGCATCAAAAAGTCTCTCCTCTACCCCCACATCATCCTTTGTAGATTGGAGCACCTGAGCGGCCGGCGACGGTGGGTTTTGGAGATTGCCCACCCTCTGCCGGACACCGCTCCAGTCGTCCATCTCGCCAAGTATCAAAGGCGGTTCTATTGAACGCCCTAAGGGGCTCTCGTATCCGGCGGAGAACGGACTCATGGCCGAAGCGCCCATGGGACCGCACCCCGTCGCTTGTGGGCGATCTGTCGTTATGTAGCTTTTAAGCTCTCTCGTCATTTCCGAATAGACCTCGCGCCTTTTCAGTTACGCAGGACTCAAAAACGGCGTTCTTCCTATGTCTCACCGCGTTTATCAGCTCGAAGATATCCTCATCTTTCTGAGGGACATCGGTCACCCGTCCAATGTCTTGATCTATTACAAAGGAGGCGTATCCCAAGAGCGGAGAGGGAACGGAGGCGGAATTGATAATCAAATGCGCCTTCAGGTCGTCCATGTATATCTGCGCTTGAACGTTGTATGCGCTCATGGGCCCAAACTCCGTGGTCACGTGCGGGAAGACATTCAGGTACTGCTCATGCGCAACGATGCCCCCTTCGACTGGTATATCGACCCGGTTAATGTAGCGGACGCCGATTCTCGCCACGGCCTTGAATCCTACCCGTCTCCTCAGAATACGCCAATCTCTGCAAAAACGCGTGAAAACAGTGTCCCAGCCTGGATAAGGCGGGAGCTGTGAAACGGTAAATGACTTAGGGAACAAAACAAGTAGTTCGGTCAAATCGGGCGACGACAAACGACTACCCGTCTCTTGTTGCTGGTTTATGTCGGGGCCCGGCCCGCCCCCCACCTGAAACTTGACATGGAAATTCCTGATTGGCTGGCTATGGGCGTAGGGTCGAGATAGAACCTTCTGGAGGCCCACAAGTTCGCCTTCGCCAATCGGATCCTTGAAGAGGATAGAGATGACGGCTTCGGTGATAGGCGGTTTACTGTAGCGTTGAACTTGTACCATGTCGTCCAGACTCAGTATTGGCGCTCGCTAGAGGCCTTGCAAGACCAGATATCTAGGCGCGCGCTCGCGCCGAGCGCGTCACGGACACACAATATCCTTAGGGGTGTTTTGCTTCAACCTGGCCTTTCTGCTGGGTGGGGGCAAGGAGTGGTTGGTGGCACCCGCGCCTGACGAGAAAACGAACGGCGAAAGCAGGCCCGTCTTTTCTAGGGGCGTTCTGCTTCTTGCCACCAAAAAGAATGGGCCTAGGCGACTGCCTAGACCCGTCACGGGATTGGCTGGGGGACGAGGATTCGAACCTCGGTTAACGGAGTCAGAGTCCGCTGTCCTACCACTAGACGATCCCCCAAGAGGGATGTCTTTACCGCTTCGAGTACTGCGGCCGCTTGCGGGCTTTGTGGAGACCCACTTTCTTGCGCTCCACCTCGCGCGCATCGCGCGTAAGGAAACCGGCGCGGCGCAGAGTCGAGCGCAATGATTCGTCATAGGCGAGCAAGGCGCGCGAAATGCCGTGCAGCACGGCACCGGCCTGACCGCTCGGGCCGCCGCCGCGCACATTCACGCGGACATCAAATTGATTCTCGGTCTCGGTGACCGCGAAGGGCTGGCGCACCAGCGTCCGCGAGGTCTCGCGCCCGAAATACTCGTCGACGGGCCGGTTGTTGACCAAAAACGCGCCCTTTCCACGGCTCAAGTACACACGCGCATTGGCGGACTTGCGCCGTCCCGTCCCGTAATGCTTGGCTTCGGCCATATCGCTTCCTTATACCTTTCTCAATTCGAGCGGCTTGGGTTGTTGCGCCGCATGCTCATGGGTAGTGCCCGCAAAGACCTTCAACTTGCGCAGCATCTGGCGCCCGAGCGGCCCCTTGGGCAACATGCCGCGCACCGCCGCCTCGATCACCTCTTCGGGCGCGCGCTGCTTCATTTCCGTGAAGGTGTGGGTCTTCAGTCCGCTCTGATACCCCGAATAGCTGTGGTAGAGCTTGTTCTGGGCCTTACGGCCGGTCACCTGGACCTTTTCCGCATTTACCACGACGATATAATCGCCGGTATCCACATGCGGCGTGAACTCGGGCTTGTGCTTGCCCCGCAGACGACGGGCGATCTCGGTCGCGAGCCGCCCCAATACGTGATCCGTGGCGTCGACGACAAACCAGTCGCGCCTTACTGTCTCTGACTTAGCCGTGAAGGTCGTCATGGAAATTGTTCCGAGGCGAAGAGTACGAAGGGCCGCATGGTACGGAGGAGCGGACGCGCTGTCAACGTTTCACGTGCCCCTGGCGGTTGACCCGGTCGCGGTTTGTGGTATATAGGGGGGAGAAAAAAAGAAGGCGTGGGGTCAACCACGCCTTGAACCACCACTAGGAGGATGGAGGAGCCGGTACAGAGATCGGGTTTGGTGGGCCCGATCTGAAAGAAGCATATAATTATTATCTAATATGGTCCCCTGCTTGTCAAGGGGGCGTTTCCGTCTTGCTTAATGAGACCGCGGGGGTGGGGCTTGGTTCCCCACCCCCGGCGATTATTCGTCCGGGTCGAGCCGTAGACGCAACACCGGTTTGCCACCGATGACGTGCTGCTCCAGGATCTCGTCAATATCCTCCTGATCCACATAGGTGTACCATACACCCTCCGGATAAATGACCAGGACCGGTCCTTCCTCGCAACGATCCATGCAACCTGCGGTATTGATGCGCACACCCTCCCGGCCAGCAAGGCCCAGCGCCTTGATGCGTTGTTTCGCATAATCACGCAAAGCACGCGCGTCCTGCTGCTGACAGCAGCGCCGACCGTCGGATCGCTCATTGGTGCAGAAAAAGACGTGCCGTTTATAGTACAAGAGGTCCTCCATGCCGCCTTCGGGTCATGATCAATCGAACGCCAAGGCCATACCCGCGCGCGCTGCTGCCCTGCGGGCCGCCGCCGATCGCTGTGTGGCCTGCGGCCTATGCCTGCCCCACTGCCCCACCTATGGCGACAGTCTAAACGAAAACGAATCACCCCGCGGGCGAATCGCCCTACTGCGGGCAACGGCCGAGGGCGTCTTGAAGGCCACGCCCACCATCGTCGCACATATCGACCGCTGCCTCGGCTGCCTGGCCTGCGAATCGGTCTGCCCAAGCCACGTGGAGTACGCCACGATCCTGAAAGAGGGCCGCGCCCTTATCGCCCGGGAAGGCACCACATCATGGCGCGCGTGGCTACGCCGCGCGCTGATACGCTTAGTCGATCTCCCCGGGGCGGTCGCCACCGCTTACGCCGCCGCGCGCCTTATCTCACGGCTGCCCTGGCCCCACACGTGGCGCGGGCCTCAGGCCACGACGCTGCGCGGACTACCCGCGCGGCCACGGCCGCCCCTCGCCCCCACCATCGGGGCGGATCACGCCGATGTGGCGCTCTTTCTCGGATGCACGGCCGATCTGGATCGAGCCACCCTGAACGCGGCGATCCGGGTCCTGCAGGCAACCGGCCAACGCGTCCATATCCCCCGTGACCAGGGCTGTTGCGGGGCGCTCGCCGCCCATGCCGGACTCGCCGATCGAGCCCATCGCCAAGCCCTGCGCAATCTGCGCGCCTTCAGGGGCCCGGCCCCGGCGCTCGTATCCATCGCCTCCGGCTGCGCCGCGGAACTGCGAGACTACGACCCGGACACCACCGCCCGGTTCCCGGAGGTATTCGACATCCATCGCTATCTTGTCGAAAAAACCGACCTCGACCGCCTGAAGCTCCGGCCTTGGCCACGGACCATCGCCGTGCACGACCCCTGTTCCTTGCGCAACGCCCTGAAGGGTGAGCGCTTCGTATACGAACTCCTTAAGCGCATCCCCGGGGTCCGGATCATCGAGTTGCCGGGCAACGGAACCTGCTGCGGGGCGGCCGGCGACTATTTCCTGCGGGAACCTAAGCGCGCGCAGGCCCTGGCCGCCACCAAGGCCGCGGCGGCGGCGGCAAGCGGCGCCGATATCATCGTGTCGGCCAACATCGGGTGCGCCTTGCACCTATCCGCGCAGCTCGCCCAGGCGGGGTGTGCGCTGCCGGTCTTGCATCCCCTCTTGGTCCTGGACCAACAACTCCCGCCATCGCCCAACGCATGGTAAAGTGGCCCCATGAGAATGTTCACGCTTGCCGATCGCATCGTAGATCAGCTCGACCAGGGCCTGAAGGCTCTGCTGGTGCCACCCCCCGCCGACCCCTACCCGGAGACCGTCCCCCGCGCACAAGAGGAATTGTCGGCGGAAGATCGCGTCTTGGGCGGGCGCCTTATGCGAGTGAATCACGCCGGCGAGGTGGCGGCCCAGGCGCTCTATCAGGGACATGCCCTGTGCGCACGCGACCCCAAGACCCACGCGACCATGCGGGCAGCCGGCCGCGAGGAGCTCTTGCATCTCCATTGGACCGGGGCGCGCATCAAGGAATTGAAGACGCACCGCAGCTACCTTACGCCCGTATGGTATGCGGGGGCGTTCACCATCGGGGCGGCCACCGCTCTGTTCGGAGACAAGCTGAGCCTGGGCTTCGTCGCCGAGACCGAACGCCAGGTCGTCGAACACCTGCAAGGTCACCTCGGGCGGCTTTCGGTCGCCGACCAGAAGACCCGGGCCATCATCGAGCACATGGCAGCCGATGAGGCACGCCATGCGACCTCGGCCATGGAGGCCGGGGGCCGCCCGCTGCCGCTGCCGGCACGACTTGCGATGCGGCTTGCGGCGCGGGTCATGACCAAGACCGCCTTCTGGATCTAGCGGTCGGAGACTCGCCCCGCGGCCGGACGCAAGGCCTGCGGCGGAAGATAGATCAGCTGTACCAGCACCCCCCCGGGGTCCTTGCAATAGAGACTGCGCGATCCATCCCGGTGCGTGCGCGGCGCAGCCGCGATCGGCACCGCTGCCACCCGCAACCGCTCATGCCAAGCATCAACCTCATCCGGGGTCGCGACCGAAAAACCGATATGATCGAGGGCGCCGCCCGACTGTGGCGTGCCCCTATGGAGGGCAAGATTGTCGGTCCCCGAGGACAGGTAGACATTATCGGGGTCTGGACGCCAGACGACCGCAAGACCGAGCACGCCTTCATAAAACGCCTCGCAGGCCTCGATATCGGCACACACGAGCGCCACATGATTGAGATGCAGGCGCCCAAGAGCGCCCGAGCGGGCATCGTTACTCGACATCCACGATCTCGAACGAATGACTGATCTCCGCGGTCTTGCCGAGCATGATGGAGACCGAACAGTACTTCTCCGCGGACAGACGGATGGCGCGCTCCACGGAAGCCTCCTTGAGGTCGCGACCACTGACCACAAAGTGCACATGCACGCGGGTGAAGACCTTCGGGTCCTCCTCGGCGCGCTCCGCCTCTAGACGCGCCGTGCAGCCGCGCACATCGGCGCGCCCCTTGCGCAGGATATGCACCACATCGAAGGAGGTGCAACCGCCCATGCCGAGCAGGACCAACTCCGTAGGCCGCGGACCGAGATTGCGCCCACCATGATCTGGCGGCCCATCCATCGCGACCCGATGTCCACTCTCCGTGGTCCCCGTAAAGGCGACCTCACCATCCCACTCAACGACTGCCTTCATGCCCCCACCCCTCGAACAATTCACCAAGCCTCGCGCCGGGGTCGGGCGCGACCATGAAGGCCTCGCCTACAAGGAAACCCCTTAGCCCGGCGTCTTTCAGGCGCGCGACCTCGCTTGGTCCAAGAATCCCGCTCTCCGTCACTACAAGACGCCCCGGCGGCACAAATCCTACCAACTCCAGCGTCCGATCGATGCTTGTGAAAAACGTCCGTAGATCGCGATTGTTGATACCGAGCAGCCCGCCCGGGAGCGTAAGCGCGCGCTCGAGCTCGGGGGCGTCATGCACCTCGATCAAGGCGTCCAAGCCATAGGCCTGCGAAGCTGCAAAGAGCTCATGCAGCGCGCCATCATCCAGGGCGGCGGCGATCAGAAGGACACAATCGGCACCCATCGCACGCGACTCGGCGATCTGATAGCTGTCGATCATGAAATCCTTGCGCAACACGGGCAGGGTGCATGCCGCACGCGCTTGCGCGAGATCGTCTGGACGGGCCCCAAAATAGCCTTCGTCGGTCAAGACGGAGAGTGCCGCCGCCCCGGCGCGCTCATAGGCGCGCGCCACCGCCGCCGGCTCCAGGTTCGCCCGCAACACGCCGCGACTGGGCGAGGCGCGCTTCATCTCCGCAATCACGGCAGGCCGTCCCGATGCGACCGCGCGCTTCAAGGAACCGATGAAGCCCCGCGCCGGCGCCTGCGCACGGATCTCGCTTTCGAGATCAGCAAGGGACCGATGTGTGCGCGCGCGACCCACCTCCTCACGCTTGTCGGCCAAAATACGTGCCAGCACCTCGTTCATGCGAAGTTCTGCGTGAAGGCCGCGAACTCGCGCAACTTGGCCGCCGGCAGACCTTGGGCGAGGAGCTCCCGCGCACGCACCACTCCGCTGCGCATATCGGTGGCAATACCAGCCACATACAAAGCCGCCCCCGCGTTCAGGGCGACTGCGACCATGGCCGGACCCGCGTCGCCGCCTGCGAGCACCCGCTCGAGGATACGGAGGCTCTCGCTCGCCGACTCGACCTTGAGTGCACCCAGGTCCCCGGAGGGGAATCCGAAGTCGCCGGGCGTCACTCGATAGCGACGCAGCGCGCCGTCCCGCATTTCGCACACCTCGGTCGGCGCCGCCGGACTGATCTCGTCGAGACCATCATCGGAGTGCACGACCAGCGCGTGACAGGCGCCTAGCCCCGCAAGCGCCTCCGCGAACGGCCCAAGCAGCGCCTCGGAGAAGACACCCACGAGCTGGCGGCGGGCGCGGGCGGGATTGGTGAGCGGCCCCAGAAGATTGAAGAGGGTGCGCACGCCGAGATCCTTGCGAGCCGCCGCGGCATGACGCATCGCCTCGTGATGGCGCGGCGCGAAAAGGAAACCAACGCCCACCTGCTCGATGCAAAGGGCCACCTGCTCGGGGGTAAGGGCGAGGTTGGCACCGGCCGCCTCGAGCACATCGGCGCTCCCCGAGCGGCTCGAGACCGAACGGTTGCCGTGCTTGGCCACCCGGGCGCCCGCGCAGGCACACACGAGGGCGGTGGCGGTCGAGATATTGAATGTCGATGCCCCGTCACCCCCGGTGCCACAGGTATCGATCAAGTGGTCGGTGTCGGTCACCGCCACCGATGTCGACAGATCGCGCATGACTTGGGCGGCGGCTACAATCTCCTCGACGGTCTCACCCTTGACCCTTAGCCCCATGAGGAAGGCACCGATCTGGGCCGGCGTCCCGGCGCCGCTCATGACGATCGATAAGGCCTCCCGCATCTCGCCTGCGGCCAGATCGTGGCCCGCGGCCAACCGCGCAAGCGCCTGGGTGAGACCATTCATGACCGCTCGCCGCGCAGGAAATTTTCGAGAAGGGCGTGGCCGTGCTCGCTTAGGATCGATTCCGGGTGGAACTGCACGCCCTCCACCGGCCACCACTTGTGGCGCAATCCCATGATCTCGCCATCGTCCTCGCTCACGGCCGTGACCTCCAAACACTCCGGAAGATCGTCTTGAGCCACCACGAGTGAATGGTAGCGGGTCGCCGTGAAGGGGCTGGGGAGACCGCGAAAGACCCCCGCGCCCTTATGCACAATGGCCGAGGTCTTGCCGTGCATCACCCGTCCGGCGCGCACCACACGGCCGCCGAAAGCCTGTCCTATACTCTGATGACCAAGACAAACGCCCAGCAAAGGGATGTGTTCGCCAAAGCGCATAATGAGGTCGAGCGAGATACCCGCCTCATTCGGCGTACAAGGCCCCGGCGATATGACGATGCGCTCCGGTGCCAGGCGCTCAATCTCGTCTAGGGTGATCTGGTCGTTGCGCGCCACCCGCACCTCCTGACCGAGCTCGCCCAAATACTGCACGAGGTTGTAGGTGAACGAATCGTAGTTGTCGATCATCAGCAACAAAGGCGATCTATCTCCTTGTCAAACATACGCTTATGTGGTGACCACGGAATCCTATGCCCATCAGGCCTTTCGATGATCATCGTGGTTCGCTGGCACTACACGGAAACTGGGGCATTGTGCCAGACGCACAGGCACTTCGTCGATCAATTGGCGGTGCAGAAGGCTTTAGGGCGCCTGGACTCGCCTCCTTTCGGCAGGCCAAGGCCCGACGGTGGACTCCTTCCGCAACGCACAGCCCAAACGGCGTCTTGCATCCCGATCGGGCCTCGTTTCGTCGCGGCGGGGGGTCTTTTGGCGCCAAGGGCCAAAGTTGACGCGGGGGCACTATCCCGAAAGGCCGCAAGCCAGATCGGCGGGCGACAGTGGGGCGGGCCCCACGCGCCGGGGGCTTAGAGCCAGGCAAATCCCTCGCAAAACCCTGGGCGCAGCGGCCCGAGGGGACGCCGGGACCGAACCCGGAGGCGGATTGCGCAGCGGGCCCTGGTCCCGTAGGGACGAAGGGGTATCATGGATCGTGACGCCCAAGAGGCGCTCATGCTTGGGGTGGACAATGAATTGTGCGTACACTTCGGGATCGACGACCTCGTCCCGAGTGAGCGCGAGGAGACGGATTGAGGTCGATCCGCCATGGGCCCGTCGATTCGCGGCCACTGCGATCGGCGCGCGCCATCTCATTGACCGCCGGCACTCCATGGCAACGGAGCGGCCGGGCTATCGGGAGTAAAGCGGTATGCTGGAAGCAGGCGCGCATAGATCACCGGCAACAACCGTCCGGTGGCGACGGACAAAGGAAGCTCTTTGCCGCGCTTGCCGATACGCTTGTCCCCTACTATTACATCCCGGTGGCTTGGAGCACGAATGAAGTGTGTTGATGATTTCCGATGGCGGATCGGCTCGAAGGAGCTGATACCCATCATGACCGGAGGGATGGGCGTCGATATCTCCACTGCGGAGCTATCGCTTACCGCAGCGCGCCTGGGCGGAATCGGACACATTTCCGATGCCATGGTGCCGACCGTGTCCGACCGGCGCTTCAAGACCCGGTTTGTGAGGGAAAAACAGAAAAAGTACAAGTACAACGTCCTAAACCAGGACAAGTCGGACGTGAAGTTCGATCTCGAACGACTGGCCGAGGCCACCAAGCTGCATGTAGGCCGCACCATGGAGGCGCGACAGGGTGAAGGCCTGATCTTTATCAATTGCATGGAAAAACTGACCATGGGCAGTCCACGCGAGACACTGCGCGTGCGACTATCCGCGGCGATGGACGGAGGCATCGACGGCATCACGCTGAGCGCCGGGCTACATCTGGGCTCGCTCGCGCTGGTAGCGGATCATCCACGCTTTCGTGACGTGAAGTTCGGCATCATCATTTCCTCGCTACGGGCACTGGTGCTGTTCCTGCATAAGAGCGTGCGCCTAAATCGCCTGCCGGATTACATCATCGTTGAAGGCCCGCTGGCGGGCGGGCATCTCGGTTTTGGCTTGGACTGGGCGCAGTACGACCTAAAGACGATCGTAGACGAGGTTCACCGGTATCTCGGCGAGAAAGGGTTGGCTATCCCACTGATCCCAGCCGGCGGTATCTTCACAGGCACCGACGCCGTGGAATTCCTGGAAGCGGGGGCGGCGGCGGTGCAGGTCGCGACACGCTTTACGGTCACCAAAGAGTGCGGCCTGCCGGACAAGGTGAAACAGGAGTACTTCAAGGCCCGGGAAGAAGACATCGAGGTCAACCTGACCTCCCCCACGGGCTATCCCATGCGCATGCTCAGCAATAGCCCCTCCATCGGCGCTGGTATTCGCCCCAACTGCGAGGCGTACGGCTATCTCCTGGATGCATCGGGTCATTGCGCCTACATAGACGCCTATAACCGCGAGGTCGACAAACATCGCGACGTCGAACACATATCCGTGCCGGACAAGACCTGCCTATGCACCCATATGCGCAACTACGATTGCTGGACCTGCGGGCACTACACGTATCGGCTGAAGGACGCCACGCGCCGATTGCCGGATGGATCCTATGAGATCTTAGATGCGGCCCACGTGTTCCGCGACTATCTCTATAGCGTGGATCATCAAATCATGCTGCCCGACAGTTATCGACAAACGATGCCGGCGCAGGAGTAGAGACCGGCAAGGTCTCAATGGACCACGATCCAGCGCTCTGACCCGGCGCACGGCCCCCGCCTTACTGGGCCGCGCGGCCCTGTAAGGCGGGGGGAAGCTGTTCGAGCATAAGGATCACCGGTCAGTCGCTCGCGGCGCCGTGCTCGTGGACTCGTGGGTCTTGTCGCGCGGCCCGAAGCCGGACGCCGCAAGCTCCGCGGCCTTGATCATGGCCCGCGCCTTGTTCATGGTCTCTTCCCACTCGCGCTCAGGGACCGAATCGGCAACGATCCCCGCGCCAACCTGCAAAAACAACCGACCGTTGCGCAGGACGGCCGTACGAATCGCGATCGCCATATCCATATTGCCGTTCCATCCCACATAACCCACGGCGCCCGCATAGAGTCCGCGCTTGACAGGCTCCAGCTCGTCGATGATCTCCATGGCGCGCACCTTGGGGGCGCCGGTGAGGGTGCCCGCCGGGAATGTCGCGCGCAACACATCGAAGGCATCGAGACCCGGACGCAGACGCCCTGTGACGTGCGACACCAGATGCATGACGTGCGAGTAGCGCTCGATGGTCATCTGGTCGGTGACGGCCACACTCCCCGTCTCCGCCACCCGCCCCACATCGTTGCGGCCGAGATCCACGAGCATCACATGCTCGGCCCGCTCCTTGGGATCGGCGAGCAACTCGGCGGCCAAGGCCGCATCCCGCCGCTCATCCTGGCTGCGCGGACGGGTGCCCGCGATCGGCCGCACCGCCACCTCACGGTCCTCCAACTTCGCCAGGATTTCGGGCGAGGATCCGACGACATGGAAGTCGCCGAGGTCGATGAGGTACATGTAAGGGGATGGGTTGACGCGGCGCAACGCCCGATAGAGATCGAGCGGCGTAAAAGCCGCCTTCGCCGACAACCTTTGCGACAACGCGACCTGCATGATGTCGCCGGCCGCGATGTATTCGCGCGAGCGCTCGACCGCCGCCTCGAAACCCGCTTTCGTGAATCCCGACACGAAGTCGTCTTCGCAGACCGGCCCGGCGGACGCGGGCAGGAACATCGGGGCCTCGAGCGGCTCGCGCAGGATGCCTTCGAGCTCGTCCAGGCGACGCTCGGCCTGGGCGCGGCCCTCGGCGCCTGCGGCCTCATCGACATGCACCACGAGCGACAAGGTGCCACGCAGGTTGTCGAAAATCACCACCTCCTCGCTCAGGAGAAACACCGTATCCGGTCCCCCGATTTCATCGGGTTTCGAGTTTTCGCCCAGGGTCGGCTCAATGTGGCGGACGGTCTCGTACCCGAAATATCCGACCAGACCGCCGTGGAACTTAGGCAGCGCCGGATCCGACGCGACCTGAAAGCGGGATTTGAAGGCCCTGATGGTCATGAGGATGTCGTCGGTCTGTCCGCGCTCGACGACAAGCCCGTCGCGCTCGACTGTGACGTCGCGTCCGAACAGGCGCACACAAATCCGCGCCGGCAGTCCGATCAATGAGTAACGCCCCCACTTCTCGCCCCCGTGCACGGATTCCAGCAAATAGGAGTACGGCCCCTGGGCAAGCTTCAGGTAACAGCTCAAGGGGGTATCGAGGTCGGCCAAGACCTCGCGGATGACGGGAACGAAGCGGCCGCCTACCGCATCAAATGTCAAACTGCGCTTTTCTGGCATGACGTCTATTCCTCAAGGGGTCCGGGTTCACCATGGTTCCCTCAAGGCGCCATCGACGGCCAAGGCGCGTCATGGCATGGCCTTCGAGAGCAGGAAGCGCCCCTCGAAGCGGAAGTAATTACGGATGTCGGCAAAGGTCGGTGTAATCGCTGCCGCGCCCAAGGCCGTCAAGTCGACGCCGTGATGATAACCGTAAGCCACCGCCACCGCGGGTATCTCGGCGGCCTTCGCCGCGCGCATGTCGTTGCCCGAGTCCCCGATCAGGGCGACCCCGTTGCGCGCCACACCGAGGCGTTCGCAGGCCACCACAAGCGGCAGGGGATCGGGCTTCACGCGCGCGACTTCGTCACCGCTCAAGATGACATCGAAAAACGCGGCAATCCCCAAGGCCCTCAAGAGCGGTCTCGTGAAACGTCCCGCCTTGTTGGTCACGCAGGCCATGCGGAAGCCATCGGCCCTGAGGGCCGCCAGGGTCTGCGCCACGCCTGGGTACAGGAGGCTGCGATCGGCCACATGCGCCTCGTAATAATCGCCGTAGAGCGCCTGCGCCTCCTCGAAGAGCACCGGATCCGGCTCCCCGAACCGCTCCCCCGTGAGGGCCCGCTTGATGAGCCGGGGGACGCCGTCGCCGATCCAACTGGCGACCGTCGCCTCGTCCTCAGGCGGGCGCCCGAGCGTCTGCAGCATGTGGTTGGCCGCCAAAGCCAGATCCGGCGCCGTATCCACCAAGGTACCGTCCAGATCAAACAGGAGCCCTGCCGCAAGGAAGGTGGTCATGCCTTGGAGAGCTCCTCGCGCATCTTCTGGATGGTGGCTCGGTAATCGGAGGTTCCGAAGATCGCGGACCCAGCGACGAAGGTATCAGCCCCCGCCGCGGCGATCTCGCGTATATTGTCGATTTTCACGCCACCGTCGATCTCGAGGCGGATCGGCCGGCCGGTCGCATCGATCAGCTTGCGCGCGGCGCGCAGCTTGTCGAGGGCGGAGCGGATGAAGCTCTGGCCGCCGAAGCCCGGGTTGACGGACATAATGAGGATCATGTCGACCTTGTCCATCACGTAATCAAGATAGGAGAGCGGTGTCGCGGGATTGAACACAAGGCCGCATCGGCAACCGCTGTCCTTGATCAAGCCCAGGGTCCGATCGACGTGCTCGCTCGCCTCCGGGTGGAACGTAATATACGTCGCGCCGGCCTTCACAAAGTCCGGAACGAGGCGATCGACGGGCTTCACCATGAGGTGCACGTCGATATCCGCCTGCACCCCATTCTTGCGCAGCGCCTCGCAAACAAGCGGCCCTATCGTCAGGTTGGGTACATAATGGTTGTCCATGACATCGAAGTGGACCATGTCCGCGCCCGCGGCGAGCACGGTATGGACCTCCTCGCCGAGCCTAGCGAAGTCAGCCGAAAGAATCGATGGTGCAATCTTGAAGTCGCGCATGAATGGCCCCAAAGCTAAAGTCGGCAATGTACCCGATAGCGCGTCGATTTGCAGCACCTGCCGCGGCGCTCGACTCAGCGTGAGGGCTCGCCTATGGTTTTCCTAGTGGGCGCCCGAATCCCCGAGCCGAGCCGGCCAGGCGATCCCTGGGGCCGCCCGCGCGCCACCCTAGGGGTCGCGGCAAAACCCCCGGAGGACCCGCTTGCGCAAGCGGCCTCCCCGTTACCATGAACCCGGATCGGGCGCTTTAGATGCGCGCTTCGAGTCCCAGGCAGAGGTCGAGTGATGACAGAAGCACCGCAACCATGCGTACTCCTCATATTTGGAGCCACAGGCGACTTGGCGCGGCGCAAGCTCGTGCCCGCACTCTTCCGGCTCCACGCCAAGGGCTTGCTCCCCAAAGGCTTCGCCATCCTGGGGGCCAGCCGCAAACCCTTGTCCCATGACCAGTTCCGGGCGCTCATGCGCGAGGCCTGCGCCAGCTTCTGCGCGACCCCGCCAAGCGACGAAGAATGGCGCGACTTCGCCGGCTGCCTCTACTACGAGGCCGGCCACTTCACGGATCAGACCCTGTTCCAGCGCCTGAATATGTCGCTGCGCGAGATCGATCACCGTCACGCCACCGAAGGCAACCGCATCTTCTACCTAGCCACGCTGCCGAGCAGCTACCCCCTGCTCGTCAGACAGCTCAATGGCGCGGAGATGATCAACAAGGTGGATGACCGGCCGTTTACGCGGCTCATCGTCGAAAAGCCCTTTGGTCGGGATCTGGACAGCGCCATTGCCCTGAATGACGAGATTTCGACCGTGTTTCGGGAAGACCAGGTCTACCGGATAGACCATTACCTCGGCAAAGAGACGGTGCAGAATATCCTGGTCTTTCGGTTCGCCAATGCCATATTCGAGCCCCTCTGGAACCGCATCCACATCGACCATGTGCAGATCACGGCGGCCGAAACCCTGGGTATCGAGGGGCGCGGCGGCTACTACGAGGAGAGCGGTGTGCTGCGGGACATGGTGCAAAACCACCTCCTGCAGGTCTTGAGCCTGATCGCCATGGAGCCGCCCTTAACGTTCGACGCCGACGCCGTACGTGATAAGAAGAGTGAGGTATTCCGGGCGCTTAGGCGGCTTGTCGATCCGGGCGATATCCTGACGGCCACCGCGCGCGGCCAATACGGTCAGAGCCCGGACGGCGCCCTCAAGGCCTATCGCGAAGAGCCTGGGGTCGACCCCCAATCCACGGTCCCAACCTATGTCGCACTGCGCGTGTTCGTCGACAATTGGCGCTGGCAAGGCGTGCCTTTCTATATTCGGACAGGCAAGGGGCTACGGCACTCCTCGACCGAGGTCGTAATCCAATTCCGCCAGATCCCCTTCTGCCTGTTCGGGCAGGATGAGGTCTGCTCCCGCATCGAACCGAACCGCCTCGTGCTGCGCATCCAACCCTACGAGGGCATCAGTCTCGGCTTTGGCATCAAGGCCCCGGGCAACGAGGCCCATGTAGATTACGCGCGCATGCGCTTTGCCTATGGGAACCGTTACGACGGCGAGATGCCGCTCGCCTACGAACGGCTTCTGACCG
>JAJYHM010000010.1 GCA_021784755.1 Pseudomonadota bacterium | reverse complement strand
TAGGCCAGACTGATATCATCAAGACGCAATAGGGGCATGAAAGGATTGGCTAGTGCGGCATGGGCCGGGAAAGCCCGCTATAATCGCAGGTCTACGCGCACGAGACAACGGCGTGTCGCCCAGCCTGGGGGGAAATGTATGCTCGACCTGTATTATTGGCCAACGCCAAACGGCCACAAGGTGACGATCTTCGCGGAGGAGGCGGGGCTCGCTTACCGGATCGTTCCCGTCAATATCGGTCGTGGCGAGCAGTTCGCCGTCGATTTTCTGGCGATCGCCCCCAATAACCGCATGCCGGCCTTGGTGGATCCCGATGTCGACGGCGAGCCGATCCGTCTCTTTGAGTCGGGGGCCATCCTGCAGTACCTGGCCGAGAAGACCGGGCGCTTCCTGCCGGCCGACGTTCGTGGACGCTTTGCGGTCCTTCAGTGGCTCTATTGGCAGATGGCGGGTCTTGGGCCCATGGCCGGCCAGAACCATCATTTCGGCCGCTATGCCCCTGAAAAGATTCCCTATGCTATAGATCGCTATGTGCGCGAGACCCGGCGGCTCTATGGGGTGCTCGATAAGCGTTTGGCGGTAAGTCGCTACGTGGGCGGGGCGGAATATACGATTGCCGATATGGCGTGCTACCCGTGGATCGTCCCGCATCGTGATCAGCAGCAGGATCTCGGAACCTTTCGGCATCTCAAGCGTTGGTTCGAGGAGATAGGGGCACGGCCAGCGGTGGAGCGGGCCTATGCCGTTGGCGCTCGCATAGGGCAGGGGGGCGGGATGGACGAGGAGGCCCGGCGCCATCTCTTTGGCCAGGACGCACGCCCCTGATATAAGGGCGATCGGGCCGCGAAGGCAATTGTGTCCCGAAGGACAGTCCGCTTGCGACCGGGCTGGGCGGTGTGTCTGCGGGCCGCCTGCGGGAAAGGCTTGAATTGGAGTTGCGATGTTTTCCTTGATCGGTAATGTGTTGTGGTTTGTTTTGGGGGGCGCGGTCATGGGGCTCGCCTGGTGGCTTGCGGGCCTCCTCGCCCTCGTGTCCATCGTCGGGATCCCGTGGGCGCGCGCGTGCTTTGTCATCGGCCAGTTCACGTTCTTCCCCTTCGGGCGCGAAGCGGTGAGCCGCAGCGCCGTGAGCGGTCGCTCGGATATTGGGACGGGCCCCCTCGGGCTCATCGGCAACGTCCTCTGGTTCCTGCTGTTCGGGGTATGGCTTGCGATCGGCCATATCGTGTCGGCCGTTGCCAACTTCGTCACCATCATCGGCATCCCGTTTGGCATCCAGCACCTGAAGCTCGCAGTCATTGCGATGGCACCGATCGGGATGACCATTGTCGACAAACGCAAGAGTCTTTGACGGCAGGTGCCGCCACCCCGGTCCCCTTCCCGCCCGTCGTGCCGATAGACTAGCGCTTTGTGCAGAAGCGGCTGGGCCGTTTCCTTGCCGCAAGAGCCTAATCGGGGCCGTTTGCGGGAACTGCTCGCGATTCAAGCGCTTGAAGGGGGCCACGATGGCCGGCAGCGGGCCCAGCCCTTGGCGCGGGGGAGGTCCCGGGATAAGCTTGCGCCGGGCCGCTTAGGGCGCCCCCCCCAAAGAGGATCGCACGGCGCCAAGGCGGCGCGGCGTACAAGGATATGAGTAATGACGAGTGCACATCTGGGCGCTGCGGCTCAATCGCCCGAGCGGGTTTTGTATTTCGTTTTGCTGCAGCTTGTACTGATCATTGCGGCAGCGCGCGTTCTCGGGTCGCTTGCCAGAAAGATCGGTCAGCCGCGGTCGGTAGGGGAGATCATGGCGGGCCTCTGTCTCGGGCCTTCGCTTTTCGGCCACTTCGCGCCTGGGCTTTCGGCCTATGTCTTTGGCAGCGCCTCGCATCTGCCGCTTGTGATTATGAGTCAGATCGGGCTTACCCTGCTCATGTTTCAGATTGGTATGGGCTTCGATTTCTCGCATCTGAATGAGCCTGCCAACGGCCGCGCGGTCGCTATTATTGCCGCAGGCTCGATCGTGCCGCCTTTCGTCCTGGGTCTTGGGCTCGGCGTATTCTCGCAACCGCTGCTTGCGCCGACCATCGCCATTATCCCATATAGCCTGTTTGTCGGGACGGCGCTGGCCATCACGGCCGTCCCCATCCTCGGCCGGATCCTGAGGGAGTATGGATTAACCCGTACGCGCATCGGTGCCATCACGATCAGTGCGGCGGCCATCAATGACGTGGTCGGCTGGCTCTTGTTGCTCGCAGTCGCGGCGTTTGCAGCGGCCCGTTTCTCGGTGACCGATATGCTCTGGCGGTTTGGCTTTCTGGGTCTTTATCTGGTGGTGTGCTTTGGTGCGGTGAAGCCGCTTGTCCGCTACATGTTGGCGCGGGTGCGTTGGCCGGATGAGCCGGGCTTGCCATCCTCTATCGTCGCGATCACCATTCTCGCCGTGTTTGTCTCGGGAATCATGACCTACGAGATCGGGGTGTTTACGATCTTCGGCGGTTTCGTCATGGGGGTCTTGGTGCATGACAATAGCGAATTCGTGAACCGCTTTAGCCAGACGGTGGGTGATTTCGTGACCGTGTTTTTTTTGCCGATTTTTTTCACATTCGCGGGCTTGCGGACCGATTTGACGGGGATAGACACGACCGGGCTCTGGCTCTGGTGCATAGGTATCACAGCCATCGCCACGGTCGGTAAGGGCGCGGGGGCATATATTGGGGCAAGGATAAGCGGCCTCGGCACCCAGGCCGCCGGAGTTGTGAGTGTCCTTATGAACACGCGCGCGCTCATGGAACTTATCGTTATCAATATCGGCTATAGTGCGGGCTTCATTCCCCGCATTGTCTATACGCTGCTTGTCGTCATGGCGATTGCGACTACGGTCATCACGGGGCCTGTCTTGCGCGTGTTGTTGCCAAAGATAGGCCATGCGATCCCCGAGGGTGTCGACGCCTAGCGTGTCGTACTGCGCTTGCTTCGGAGGTCGACGCCCCAGTGTCGCCTGCTTTGTGGAGGATACCCGCCGATTACGGGCCTGCGGGTAGTCTCTCAAGGCACCCCTGGCGCGCTTGGGTGTGGCCAGAGATATCGTGTCACGGCGCCTGCGCCACGATCTCGATATGAAAGTCTTCACGGATCCAATCTCCCGTCGGCCAGCGTAGCGTAAATTGCAGGCTGTGGGCATCGCGCAAGGCGTCCGGCGGCACAATGGCCACATGGGCGAAGCTCAGGTCCTGGGACGCGGTATCGCGTACGTTCTGCCAACCGTCCATACCGAAGTGGAGGACGAAAGGTGCGCTATGCGCGACACGCAACGCCTCGCCGACGCGCAAGAAGCGCGGGCGCTGGTGAGTCTGCCAGATCCGAAAGCCCGGATTGGGGCGATGACCCCCGTAACGCTTCCAGGTCTCTGCCGGTCGATCGACCGGGATGCCGAGCATCTGGCTTTGACAGAGCTTCACGAATTCCGCGTGCGCCCACACAAGCGGCATGGCTGAGCCGGTCGGTTGTCCGGGGGATAGCTCGTATTCTGGGATGGGTGCGCTCTCCCAGGCTTGTTCCGGCAAGAGACCGCCGTGCCCGGTCATGGCTGCCATCGCGCGTAGATAGGGGAGCCCGTCCTCGCCCGCGGCGATGGCATAGTGACCACGTTCGCCCGCAAGGAGGGGCCAGCCGCGGCCACGGCCCGTTCCGTCGAAAGGGCGCCCGTCCTCGTGTTCGCCATAGCCGTCGCCATTGTAGCGATGCCAGACCGGGCCATTGGGCGTCATGGTCTTCAAGAGGCCGTCCATGACGGTGACCGAGTCTCTGACGCGAGGATCGGTGGCCTCGCGCAGGCCGTAGCGCACGAGTTGCAGGAAGTCGTTGGAAATCTGGCTGCTGGCCGCAAGCTGCGGATCATTCGCCCGATTCTTGATGGGCAGCATCTCTTGCTCCGCGCGGGGGTCGGTGAGGATATCTGGCGGGGCCACGCGGATGTAGTGGCCCGGAACCTGGAATCGGAGCGAGAGGGCGTCCCCATCGACATAGGTCCAATCCTCGATTTGCGCGTTCCAGTAGTCGGCGAACATGAGCGCGCAGGCCTGCGCCGGGCCGTCGAGGAAGGCTGCACCCTCGACCAGCGCGGCTATGGCCACGGCCAGCGTAAAGGTGTTGACGCCAGCGTCTTCCTCCCAACGATCCTGGGCGGTTGCGGGGCCTTCCCGGATGATGAAGGAGAGCGCCTTGAACACCATGTCTTTGACTGCCATGTCACCGAGGATGTTGCGCGCCTTGAGGGCTCCTGCAAGCAGAACAGGAAAGCCCGCTTCGTCCAGTTGCACGCCGTTCCAGAAGGGCGTGCCGCCGAGCCACTGGTTTTGCAGCCAATGGCCATCGGTCTGCTGGGTCCCGATCAGGTAGGCCAAGACCCGCCGCGCCTCTTCGTGTGCGCCGAGCGCAAGCAAGGCCCCCGCCGACTCGACGAGGTCACGCGACCATACGAGGTGGTAGCCGCCGAGGGTGTCGCTTGTCTCCCCCCATGGGATCGAGAGGCTTGCCACCACCGCACCCGGGAAGGTGCGATCCTCGTGGGTCTTAATGACGGTGGCCGACCGCGTGTAGAGCGCCGCGAGGTCGGGGGCTAGCTGATGGGATGGGTCGTGGGAGGGCCGACGCCCCTCGTGCCAGTTGCGCCAACGTTGCGCATAGGTGTCGGCTGCGCGAGGAAACCCTTCGCTCAGGGATGACCAAGCGATGTTCGCCGCCGCCTCTTTGGAGCCGCTCAGTCCAAGCGCAAGCGTTCCGCGACACGGCAAGGTGCCCGCGAGCGCAACCTCGCCTGGCCCGGCCTCGGTATACTCCCAGCTCATGCGCCCGTGGGCGCGGAAGTCTTGCCAAAGATCGCTGGTGCCGACCTCTCCCACGGAGCAGGGGCCAAGCGCGGCGTGGCCCTCGGCGTCGCGGCAGGCGATGGCCATGCCATAGGGCCCTTGTTCGGCCCACACGATCCGTCGCCCCTTCCAGGTGTCGACCCAGGCGCGATTGCTGCGTGCATCCGCCCCGAGGCGCGCCGCGCAGAGTACATAAGGCCGCAGGCGCGCCTCCCCTTTTAACTCGAAATCCACGAGCAGGACGTCACGGTGCGGGTCCGCGCAGATCCGGAAAGTGAATTCGAAGCGTTCGTGGTGGTGGCGCACATAAGGAAGCGGGGTGCGTGGGTCATCGCTTTCCACGATCGGGTTTGGGAGGGCTTTGATCTCTTGCCAGAACCCCTCGTCGTCTGCGATGAGGAAGCCCAAGTCGCGAATCTGTGGGGTGTCGATGCGCGGATAATAGACCTCGGTGATGATCCCGGAACCCACGGTGAACCACAGCCGGCTCGATCCGAGTGCGGTACCGACGCAGTCTTTGCGCGCCGTGGACCAGACGGGCCTGCGGACGCGAGCGGCAGGAGCACGGTCCGCACTCATGCGACCGAAGGCTGCGATGGGGTCGGGTATCGCTCGCGCTCCGACGTCAGTATAGTGATTGTGCCCATTCCAGGCTCCCCCTCGTCGGTATGCGTTGCTTGATTATAGACGGCCCGAGGCCCGCTTGGGGGATGCGACTTATTTCTGTGCGGGCTGGGCGCGCTCAACGAAGGTCCCGCCGGGACCTCGGGGCTACCAAAACGCGCCGCAGTGTTCCGCCTATAACCGCGCAGCGGTTTAGGGGGTGGTGACCAGCCATGCGGCCGGCAATGAGCGGCGAGAAATGTTGTGGGGTTTTCCCTGATCCTATCAGGTATAGTGGAAGGATGCTCAATCGCAAAGTCACCTATCGCCTGTACCCCAACGCCGCGCAAAAGGTAGGGTTACAGGAGATGTTGGGGTTGCATCAGCGGTTATATAACACGGCGCTAGAAGAACGCATCCGGGTATATACGGAAACAGGCCAGGGGTTGTCGTTTGCAGCCCAATGCCGACAACTCACCCAATGGCGCCAAAGCAGCACCGGCCTTGCCTCCCTCAATGCCCAGTCTGGGCAGGTTACGTTGAAGCGCCTGCATCTGGCCTTTCAGCATTTCTTTAGGCGGGTGAAAAACGGCGAGACGCCGGGCTTCCCCCGCTTCAAGCCCCTCTCTCGTTATCCCGGCTGGGGCTATAAAACGCACGGGAATGGTTGGAAACTGCACCCAGGGAAAGAGGGGAAACACGGCCGATTGTACCTGCAAGGGCTCGGTCTGGTACCAGTGCGCGGCAAGGCCCGCACGGCGGGCACTCCTGTCACCTGCGACATCGTACATAAGGCCGGAAGGTGGTATGCGTCGGTTACCTTGGCCGTAGAATCGATTTCGCGTGAACGTGGTACTGAGAGAGGGGCTTTTGACTGGGGACTGACCGACTTTTTGACGCTCGCCACGCCGGAGGGGACCGAAACCGTGGCCAATCCCAGGCACTTGCGTAACCAGTTGGCGGAACTGAAGCGAATGAGCCAGAAAGTATCGCGGAAGGTGCATATGGCTCAAGAGGTCAGTGGCCGAGAGCAGGGGGTTCCGGTGTCTGCCAACCTGCGCCGGGCCATCGCGCACTTGGCGCGCTTGCATGCCAAGGTGGCTCGACAGCGGAAGGACTTTCTGCACCAGATCAGCGCGGAGTTGGTGAAACGATTCGGCGCGATCGGTACCGAAGCGTTGTCCGTCAAGAATATGGTCAGCGGCGGTAGTTCCCGCAAGAGAGGACTGAACCGCGAGATCCATGCCGCCTCCCCGGCGACGTTTCTCCAAATGATCAGGACTAAAGCGGAAGAGGCTGGGTCCTGGTATGAGGAAGCGCCGACGCGGGAGCTAAAACCCACCCAACGCTGCCATGGGCCATGCGGCCCACAATGCGCCTGCTGGGCATTACCGGCCGAGAAGAAAGCGCTCTCGGATCGGCAACATCAGTGCCCGCATTGCGGCACCGCCTGTGGCCGCGATGAAAATGCGGCGCGGGTGCTATTGCGGTGGATGGAGACACGATTAGCCGGGCAGGAACTGTCCGAGGTGTGGAGCGGTGGCAGTTTCACCGCGATGACCGGCCATTCGGCCGGCAATGAGCACGAAACTCACGCCATAGCCGTTTAGGCTTGGTGGGAGTAGTTCATGGGCGTCCCACGCTGTAATAGGTAAGACCGGCCGCGCGTACTCGCCGGGGCTCGTAGAGGTTGCGTCCGTCGAAGATCACAGGGCTTTTCAGTTTGGACTTTATGACACCGAAGTCTGCGCCCCGGAAGACCTTCCATTCGGTGACGATGACCAGGGCATCGGCGCCCTCGAGTGCGTTCATGGGCGTTTCAGCCAGTGTCAGGCTGGGGTGATCGCCATAGATACGGCGCGTTTCCAGAGCGGCCGCCGGATCGTAGGCGATGACGCGTGCCCCTAGATGCCAGAGGCCCTCGAGCAGGACGCGGCTCGGGGCTTCGCGCATATCGTCGGTATTCGGTTTGAAGGCCAGGCCCCATACCGCGATCATGCGCCCGTTCAGATCCGATCCGAAGTAGTTGACGACGCGGTCCAGTAGAATGTGCTTTTGGGCGTTGTTGGCGGCCTCGACCGCATCGATCACGCGCATCGGCATGCCCTGTTCCGATGCTGTGCGGCGCAAGGCACGAACGTCTTTGGGGAAGCAGGAACCGCCGAAGCCGCACCCCGGGTAGAGGAAGTCGTAGCCAATGCGCGGATCCGAGCCCATCCCGCGGCGAACCTGCTCAATGTCGGCGTCGAGTTTTTCGGTTAGGTTGGCAAGCTCGTTCATGAACGATATGCGCGTGGCAAGCATGGCATTGGCCGCGTATTTCGTAAGTTCGGCCGAGCGGATATCCATCGTGATCAATCGCTCGTGGTTGCGCTGGAACGGAGCGTAAAGGGCACGCAGCGTGGTGGCCGCCCTATCGTTGTCCGTGCCTATGATGATGCGGTCGGGGCGCATGAAGTCTTCAACGGCCGCCCCTTCCTTCAGAAATTCCGGGTTCGAGGCGACATCGAAATCGCAGCGGACGTTACGTCTTTCCAGTGCGTCTTTGATGGCGGAACGTACCTTGTCCGCGGTTCCCACGGGCACCGTGGATTTGTTCACGACGAGCTTATAGTCGCTCATGGAGGCGCCGATAGCAGTGGCGGCGGCGAGCACGTGACGGAGGTCGGCCGAGCCGTCTTCATCGGGTGGGGTCCCTACCGCGATAAACTGTATGTCACCATGAGCGACCGCCGCGGCGACATCCGTGGTAAAGCGCAGCCGACCGGCGACGACGTTACTCTTGACCATATCGTCGAGGCCGGGTTCATAAATTGGTATGCCGCCATCTTGCAGCACCGCAATCTTGCGCGCGTCGACATCCAGGCACATGACGTCGTTGCCGACCTCCGCCAGGCACGTCCCTGTCACAAGCCCTACGTAACCCGTCCCTATGATCGTGATCTTCATAACAAACTCCCTGATTTTGAGTGAGAGGCTAAAAGGTGGTTTTCACGGCGCGTCATACCGGAGGCGAGGCGCCTGGCAAGGGGAGTCCATGGACATGACCCAAAATCCAGTGGCCCGCGCAGTGCGTGAGCGTGGTTATGGACCCGGGCGCTACCCGGACCTGGCGGAACTCCGCTAAAGGACGGCATTCGGCCGTAAGGACGGCCACGCGAATCGTCCCTTGGTGCGTGACGGCAATGATATTCTTGGTGGCGCGCTCGGCGTCGGCCAGAAAGGGGCGCACGGCATCCTGCACTTCAGTTAGCGATCCCCCTTCCGGGAATACGACCTCGTCCGGCGCCGTCTTCCAGAGCCGCAGAAGGGCGGGCCAGCGCATTTTGATTTCGGGCTGGGAGAGCCCTTCCCATTGGCCATAACGGATTTCGGCGAGACGCCTGTCTTCCGAGGCCGGAATGGCAAGCTCTTCGGCGAGTATGGCGGCGCTCTGGCGGGCCCGCAAAAGTGGACTTGTGAGGATGATTTGGGCGTTCTGGCGTCGCAACTGCGCGGCTGCAGCGCGGATCTGTGCGATCCCCACTTTAGAGAGCGCAGGATCGCCGTGTCCTTGGTAGAGCCCTCGGTGGTTCCATATAGTCTCGCCGTGTCGCACGAGAAGAATGGTCACGGGCCGTGAATTGTCGGATTTTAATAGTTCCACGAGAAACCTACGACCCAGCGGTGTCCGGCGTGGATGTTCTGCCCCGCAACATCGTTTTCGTATTGAAGGAGCGGACGGAACGATTGTGTCAGCTTGTACTGGATGCCAAGGCCGATGCGTGCGATGTTGTAGTATTCGGCAGCGTTAGAGGCTTTGGGATTTGAGGCGTTGCTGCCGAATGTGCGCGATGAGAAGAATGTGGCGAATGCGTAGAAACGCCGCACCACTTCGGTGCCGACTTCTCCGGCCATGCGCCATTCTATTATCCCGCTGTTTGTGAATATGCGGGGACCCACGGCGAAGCTGCCATACGTGAAATGCGACCCGAAGCGGTGGGTAAACCCGAACTCATAGTCGGGCTCTACGGCGTTGTGGCCAACGCCGAGCTGCGGATTCGATGTGGTCGACCCCGTAGCGAGGACGGCATTGAGGGCGATGGAGTCGGCGAAAAAGCGGCCGCGGCGGAGACCATGGACTAGCCCTATCTCCTGATCCCCAACGCCAGAGGCCTGGTAGCTTGCTGTGCCATGCCGAGACGTTTTGGTTTTGGTTGCGCGCGCGGCGCGCAGGTCATATTCGAGCGCCCAATCGCGGCCGAGTCCGTGGTCGCCCGTAAGGCGAAGCTGGGTCTCGTTTTCCACCGAGTGAGTGGGGGAGGTCGTAGTCCCAAAATGCGTGAGCGGAAACAAGCGGGCGCTGTGGTAGAAGCGGATCACAGGTTTAATGACGCCCGACCCCTTGGGCGGGATCCAGGGATCCGCTTGGGCGGGGAAGGAAACGGCACGGCAGGCGGCGATACCCATGATGATCATGGCGATGATGGGTCTTTTTTTCACGCGCTTTAGGTCTCCCGCAGCGGGTGCTGCGAGGACGCGGCACCCAGGGTCGGGCGGTTGGTGGGAGTGTGCGGCGCCTTCTCGGCCGTGCAGTCCCACATGTCGTGATAGCGGCCGTGCAAGAGGAGCAGGGCTTCGTGAGTGCCGGATTCGACGATGCGGCCATCGTGCAGGACGAGAATGCGATCAGACGCGCGAATGGTCTGCAGCCTATGCGCGATGACGAGCGTCGTCCGACCGGCGGTGAGGCGCGCGAGCGCGCGCATGATGACGCGCTCCGTCAAGGCGTCCAGGCCGCTCGTGGGTTCGTCCAGTATGACGATTGGGGCGTCACGCAAAAGCGCGCGGGCGATGGCTACGCACTGACGTTGACCGCCGGACAAAGAGGCACCGCGTTCCCCGACGATGGTATCGTAGCCTCGGGGGAGGTTTTGGATGATCGTGTCGATACCCAAGGTCTCGGCCGCGCGAATCGCCTCGTCACGCCCGGCGCCTGCGTGCCCGTAGGCAATATTTTCCCACAAGGGCCCCGAGAAAATCAGGACATCTTGCAGCACCCAGGCGACCTGTCTGCGGACGAATCCAAGCGGTAGCTCCCGCAGGTCAATGTCATCTAGTCGCACGCATCCGCTCGATGGGTCGTGAAAGCGCGATACGAGGCTTACGAGCGTGCTCTTGCCGGCGCCGGTGGCGCCGACTAACGCGATGGTCTGACCCGGGCTCGCGATGAAGGATATACCTTGCAAGATCGGACGTCCGGGTTCGTAAGCAAAACTCACGTCCAGGAACTGGATGCGCCCCAGACATACATGCGGCGCGCGTCCTGCCGGCGGATCCATGACCTCCGATTCGGCGCGGAAGAGATCACCCAGGCGTTCGGCGGCCACGGAAGCTTTACCGACCACTCCTGCCATCTTGGCGAATTGCCGAACCGGTGAGGCGGTGGCGCGCAGATAGGCGAGAAACACCAGGAGGTCGCCTGCCGTGATGCGGTGCGCGAGGACCTGTGTCGCCCCATACCATGCCGCGGTACCAGTCGCCACGGCCATCACCAGATTCACGGTAGGCGTGAAGCGCAATTGCAGAATGCTTGCCTCCAGGGTGTTATGGAAGCTTCGGCGGGCATGCGTTTGGAAGCGCTCGTCCTCATGGGCTTCGCGGCCATAGGCCTGGACGGCATGCACGTTGGCGATGGTTTCTTGCACGGTCCCCCACAGCTCACCTTCGCTCTTGCGTGCTTGTCGTAGTGCGCCCTTCAGTCGGATCGCGTGTCGACGGGTCATAAACACTAGCAGCGGCGCTACACTCAATACGAGTAAGGCGAAGCGCCAGTCCACCGCGAACATGACCGCGGCCATGCCGACTACCGTCAGCAAGTGCGCCAAGAGCCCGGTGCCGACCGCGACCACGAATTCCTGCAGGGTCTGTATGTCGCCACCTAGGCGCGCCATGAGGTCGCCACTCTTCTGTCGCCTATGGAAGGCGAGCGACAGGCGTTGGAGATGAGCAAAGAGATCTCGCCGCAAGGCGAATACCGCGCTCTGGCCTGTCCGCACCAAAATGCGGTTACCGAAATAGCCAAGCACCGTATCGGCCACCCCAAGGATCAGCATGAGAGCCCCCAGGGCGTCGAGCAAGGCTAGGGCGTGGGTGGTCGGGCCCGGAAGCCATGGCCCGATGGATCGTGGCAAGGCTTTATGGAAAAGCACGCTGTCTATGATGAATTTGAGCGGCCAGGGCATGAGCAAGAGCACGAACGCGCGAGCGCCCATGAAGCCTGCCGCGAGCGCCAATGCACCCTTATAAGGGCGAATGTATGGCCGTAGATCCCAGAGGGCGAAGGCCGCTGACTGGTGTTTTACGGCTGTGCTCACCGGCAGCTCTCGGCGATGCGGAGAGCCTGCGCGATCGCAATGACTTGGCGCGCCGCGCGCATCCAACCGCCCAGTTCTCGCGCACCCACCGAGGCCGCCTCGGCCATGGCCAGGCGCCGTTGCGGGTACATAAGGAGTCCCACGACCGCGGAGACGAATGCGCGAAGATCGCCGGGCGGGTAAAGGATTCCAGTAGTGCCGTCGGCCACGAGCTCGGTGAGTTGTCCGAGGCGTGGTGCCACGACCGGACGTCCGGCCGCCATGGATTCCACGACCTTGAGGGGTGAGAAGTAGAATCCCTCGTGCGGCATGTAAGGCGCGACCGTGATATCCATCGCCGCCATATAGTCCGGCACCTCGTGGTGGGCCACGCGCCCGGTGAAGATGACGTGCCGGCTCAAGTTCGCCTGCGCGACCCGATCGGCGAGTCGTTCACGCTCGGGGCCATCGCCTACGACGAGGAGTGCTGCATCGGGGCGGGCCGCGCGGATATCGTCGAAGGCGTCCAGGAGAAAATCGAGTCCATGCCAAGGCTTAAGGCTTCCGACAAAACCGATGACGGACCGGCCGGCAAGGCCGTAGCGCGCGCGCACGCCTTGGGCGTTCGTCTCGCCCTGGAAGCGTTCGATGTCGACGCCGTTGGGAACGACCGTGACGCGCTCGGGTTCGGCGCCCGCTGTCAGGGCATGGGCCCTTATGGCCTCCGATACCGCGATGATGTGATCGCAGCCGCTCAGGATCTCGGTCTCGGTGGTTTGCGCCTGGATCTTCAGGCGCAGGTCGCGGAATCGTTCTTGTTCCTCGGCGAGCGGGGCGTTGACCTCGAGCAGATGAGGAATTCCGAGTGTCTTTGCCACAGAGCCGCCGGCGCGATGGAACAGTGCATAGCGCTCATAGAGGATGTCGGGATGTACCGCTGCGCGATCGAGTGCGGCGAGGACACGCGTGGGGAGCTTACGGTCGTAGGCGAGCTTCCCGAGTTCGCGGTTCAAGACGCGGTCACGCTTATGACCATCGAGCCCCAGGAGAGCGGCCTGCGTCTCGATCTCGTCGGCACTCTCGTCGGGCGCGATCTCGATCAGGCGCGCACCGGGCGGAGGAGGATTGCCAGCCCCTTGGCGCGCACAGAACACGGTGACTTCATGCCCAAGCCGGGCGAGGGCCGAGACGAATTCGCGGGTATGGACTGATGCCCCTTTGTCGCCCAAAACGGGGACGCCGCGGTCCGCGCATAGATAGGCTATCTGCATCACCCCACCCCCACGTGCAGAAGCCTCTGGACGGCCTTGGTGGTCTCCCAGCACTCGAAATTCGCCTCCATCTTGCGTCTTGCGGCAGCCCCCAGTCTCCGGCCATCGGCCGGGTGGGAGAGGAGGTGTTCGATGGCGTCGGCCAGCGCATTAGGATCCTTGGGTCCCACAAGCAGTCCGGTTTCACCGTGGTCGACGAGTTCGGGGATCCCCGATACATGGGTCGATACGACAGGCAGGCCCGCCGCCATGGCCTCCGCGAGTACGTTCGGGATACCGTCGCGGTCGCCGTCTTCCATGATCCGCGGCGATAGAGCGAATAGTTGTGCGGTCCCGTAGAGGGCCAGCAGTCGATCGTGCGTCATGGCGCCAAGGAGGCTCACGATCCCCTCAAGCGCCGCCTCGCGGATCTGCGCCTCCAAGGCGTGGCGCAGGGGGCCCTCACCCACAATGGCGCAGCGGAATGGGACCCCGCGGGCACGCAGCAAGGCGCATGCCGCTATGAGATCGTTGAGGCCTTTCTTCGGGACCAGGCGTCCGACCGACAGGATGAGCGGGGCGGAGAGAACCACCGGGGCCGATGGGGGGGTAGGGGCGTGCGGGATCCCACCGCCCGGCTTGCTTGGGAACGCCGACAGATCGATGCCGTGATAGACGAGATGGAGCTTGGCGCGTTCCGCAGGCGATAGGAAGCCCTGCATATACTCCAGGTTATGGCGCGTGCAGGTCAGGACGAAAGATGCGGACTTGATGCGCCGGCGCATAACCTTCTGGGGAGTGAGGTAGAGGTCCTTGGCGTGCGTGCTGAAGCTGTAAGGGATGGCGCAGAGGACGCTCATGAGGCGGGCAACGGTCGCCGGGGCGTTTGCGAAGTGTGCGTGCAGATGTTCTATACCATGTGCGCGGCACGCATGCGCCATATATCCGGCGCGCGCGAATTGTTTGGCGACACTCACGGGATGGCGAGAGCGGATCGCCCACCACAAGGCGAGCGCTATGGTGTGGCCGTAGCGCAGCGGATGCAGGCGGGCCGTGGTTGCGTGCGCCTTGGCGACTGCGACAACCCCGCTTACCGTGAGCTCCGGGAGGTAAGTAATGGGCGCCTGGATTTCGGTGACCGCTGGGTGCGCAAGCGTCTCCTCGGGGCGCAACAGTGAGAAGATGTGCAGGCATGTGCCGAGACGCTCCAGCGCGCGCATCTCGTTTAGGATGAAGGTTTCCGAGAGCCGCGGATAGCGCTTCAATATATATCCGATCGGTCGACCCGCCGTTGTCATAGGGGTACCTCTGCAGTGAGCTGTGCGCCCAGCATCTCGTCCAGCGCTTGACCGACGCGATGAGCGCCCCCAAGATCCACCGCATCCCAATCGTGGCAGGGTGGCCGTTGACCCGCGAGCGCGTTCTTGATGAGAGCTGCAAGCCGCGCGACCAAGTCCTCTTCGGGCCTTACGGTCCACACGAGGCCAAGCCCATTCAGGAGTGCTGCGCGCAGGCGCTGTTCGCGTCGGGGCGCCCCGCGTGGCACCAGGATGGCGGGTTTGCGGGCCACCATGATTTCGGCGGTCGTGTTGTAGCCCGCCATGGCGATGACCAGATCGGCGCGCGTAATCATGTCCGGAAGGTCAGTGGTAAACGGACATACGGTGACGCCCGTCTCTTGGGCGGCCGTGGCTTCCAGCACGGCGCGCTCTTCGGGGGCCATGAGGGGGCCGGGAACGAGGATACTACGCAAAGACCCGTCCGGCACATCGCCGAGCGCCTGCAGGTAAGCGCTTTGTAAAGGGTAGCCGTCGCCGCCACCGCCCGAGGTGACGAGGACGGTGGGCGTGTGGGCCTCGGCCGGAATCTCGACGCCACCGGTCCCCCAAGCGGCCTCTGCAATCCTAGCCACATAGCCGCAGTAGCGGGTCTTGGCGGCGATCGATTCGGGGAAGCGATAAGCGGAGACGACGTCGAACAGGTGGCGGCTTCCGTAGACGAGGATGCCATCATAGATCGTTTCGAGAAGATGATAGATGTCCTGTTCATGCCAGAGGGCGCAGACCGCATCCGGGCTATCGAGAATGTCGCGTAGTCCGAGGACGATGCGCGCCTGTGGTCTTTTGTTCTTCAGGTATTGCAGCGTCTCGATCAACTCACCCTTCATGCCGGCCGGCGCGTGGTCGACCAGAAGGACGTCAGGCGCGTAACGCATGGCCGTCTCCAGGATCACGGCCTCCCGCTCCGCTCGCGTCTCGCTGAAGCTCATGAGCCCGTCGCGCGATGCATATTCCTCGGCGCCGGTCTTCACAACCGGTGGCAGGGTTTGCACCTCCAGGCCGGCCGGCATCGGCCAGGACGCCGCCACCGGCGAACCTGTGAGGAGGCGGACGGCGAACGGCCGCGGGCGGTCCAGCAGCTGCGAGGCTATGGCAAGATTGCGTCGCAGGTGGCCCAGCCCGAAGGTGTCGTGCGAATAGAGCAGGACGCGGGGTGGGGAATCGAATCCGCTGACGGTATAGGCCGGCGGGCCCCACGAGGGGGTTGTGTTCATGTCATACCGCTGGGCGGATGACGAGCTATGGCTTGAGTGATCCGGCTTCATGAAAAAGGGCCTCCCTGGCAATAACGCCTCCGTGGACTGTTAGAGACAGGGCATGCCGGTCTCCTGTCCTCCTTTAGCAATCGCCGTGCCGGACCTCTTGGCGTAGACCCCATGAGTCGAAAAACCATTGGATTGACAACGCATTATTGTTTTAGCGGCCGGGCTCACTGCCCGCTGTGCCCGTGTTACGGAGATGCGCAAGGGGGTGCGGACCACGCAAGATTTGTAGACAATTCCTGCATGGCGAAGGAGGCCGGGTTCGCTATCGGCTTTGAGAGCTTGGGGGTGCTGCGCTCGCGCGCAGATGGCCGTGGGCTGTGACGATGAGCACGACACGTACGCGCGCATCAACCATGTCATAAGGTATGTAGCCCACGGCCCCGCGTGTCCGCGCCACGAAACGCAAGACCGCCTGCGGCGAATGTAGGACGTAAGGTGGCAGAATGCCGTCGAAATAGCGTCGGTTCCAGTAGGGTTCGAGATCTTGCGGTTCTCGCCCCAGCACCGCGCGCGAGAACAAGAGGCGGGCAGCTCCGTCCGCCGGGAGATTGACGGGTTCGATCTTGGTGCCGTCGGACCAATGGAAGCGCTCGCGTAGATAGATGGCGGCGAGCTTTGTGCGGCTTAAGGGGTGATGGCTGAAGGCAGGCTCGATCACGGCTAAGAGCGGCTGCTGCTGGGCCATCGAGGCGGGTGCGTAGAATCCCAGGACAAGGCAGGCCAGGAGGAGGGGGGATCGGCGCATGGGGCTTAGAATAGGATGCCGAAGGAAGCGAGGAAGCCGGTTTCAGCCCCGACCGCATTGTGGCGAGCCCAGGCATATTCGGCCTTCAGTACCGATGTCCGCGTCACGCGCAGCGCGAGGCCCGCCACCCACAGGTGCACGGCGGGGAACGCCGATCCCTGGCAAAAGTATTCGTAGCGCGCGACCGCAAACAGCCGTGTGGACGATAGGGGCGCCACGCCCTGCAAGAATGCGCCTCGCTCGTCCTGAGCTGGTCCCAGGCTCGAAAACCGGTAAATCGCCTCGCTGCTTATGGCGTACCCGCCACGCGACCAGCGCCAATCGATCCCGATCAAGTCGTTTTGTTCGACCAGCGGGATCTCCTGGGCAAAATGCGCGTACGAGAAGCCAATCTTGCTGTTTCCGAATGCGTAACTGAGTCGCCCTCCGTACAGCCTGTCGTAGGGGTTCCTGCCCGGGCTACCCGGGGTATCATCGCCGTTACCGCCGTAGAGTGAATAGTCGATCTGGCGGGGAAACGGCCCGATGGCTCCGTAAATCATGCCGCCAGTGGTATAAGTCGGAAAGGGGTAATCCGTGACGATCGGTCGGGAGGTGGTCCAGACAAGCGGGTCGGCGTGGATCAGATTCCAATGGCCAACGGGGGTGAGGAAACGCCCTACACGCGCGGTGAGCTGCTCCGACGCCCGATAGTCGACGTACAGGCGTTCGAAGGCGAGCGCGGCGGCGCTCGTGCGTACGCCGGTCCCGGCTTGCACGATCAGGGCGTCTTCCAGGCTCAGTTCTGAGAATACCCGGAACCGGCTCGTCACGTTCCAGTTTGAAAAGAGGCTCAGGTCTTCGGTTGTGAGCTGCCACGGTTTCCCTGTCTCTTTTGTCAGATCCTGGGTTCCGTAGCCGCCGAGGTGGAGTCCTGTGCCGGCAACTTGCCACCCTCTGGCCAATCCGACCGGACTTGGCGCGGCATACGCGCGTGTCGTCGATAGAAGGGGTGCGGCGAGTCCGAAACCGACCAATAAGGTCGATAGCAGCGGTGCGTGGCGCACTGCAAGCTTCTCCAATAAAGTGATGGGGATGGACGCCGCTGCGGGCAGCGCCGGTTTGTGCGTATACTTTAGCCGAAGTAAAGACTTAAGCCAAAGTTGCCAATGCCGGAAGGATCCGCGTGACTATTCGCAAAACTCTCGTGGGCGCATTTTTGTTGGTGAGCCTTATCCCAGCCACTCTGCTTACGTGGGTTGCGTTCGTCAACACACGGCGCGCGATGCGTGCGGAGATCGAGCAGACACTGCGCGTGCAGGCGGTCGGAGTGTCGGCGGACGTCGACAAGATGCTATTTGAGAGATTGCAGAACGCCGTCACCTGGAGCCATATGCAGGTCATGCAGGAGATTCGGGTGCGCGACATCGACAAACGACTGTCGGCGTTCCTGGCCCAGCTTAAGACCGGATACCAGAATGTTTACCAGAATCTCTATTGTACGGACCGCCATGATCGTGTGGTTGCGAGCAACAGCCCAGCGGCTATAGGCGAGCGTCTCGCGAGCCCGCCTGCGTCAGCCATAGGAGCGCTACCCGGTGGTCAGGCGAGCATCGTGCTGCCGGGACGGGGGTCGGGCGCGGGTAGTATCGCCTATATCCGGGCGCGCATTCCGAACCATTTTGGCATAGGCTCCGTGGGGCGGCTCGTTCTCGCCTTCCGGTGGCGCCAGATTTCGGAGATCCTGGATCAAGCCGGTACGGGTGGGCGCATGGTTGCGGTGCTTGACAGTCATGGAAGGATGGTGGCGGGATCGCGGGTCCTGCGGCGTCGTGGTCTTGTGATGACGCATCACCTGAAACTGTGGCTCGCGCATCTTACGGATAACGGGGTGGTCGTGCTCAAGGGTGGGCCGCTCCATGTCTCGCGGGTCATCGTGGGTTTCAGTCGGTCGCGTGGTTATGGTGCCTTCGCCGGACTGAACTGGATGACGCTCGTTATCGAGCCCGTGGACCAGGCGCTACGGCCGGTGCACAGACTCGCGGTCCTATTTTTGGTTCTATTGCTCGCCACCCTCGCCATCGCCACCTGGGCATCGTTGTGGGTCGGTAACAGCATAGCCCGGCCGATCGTGGCTTTGACCACGTTTACCCGCCGATTCCGGGCGGACAAGATCCTCCCGCCGGCGCCGCAAGCGTCGCGCAACGAAGTAGGGGAATTGACCTCGGCGTTCGTAGAGACCGTGGGTGATCTCGATCGAGCTCGACAAAATCTGGTGCGTGCCTCGCGGTTTGCGATGATGGGCGAGATGGCAGTGGTCATGGCCCATGAGCTACGGACCCCGCTGGGTATCCTGCGATCATCATCCCAGATTCTGCAGAAAGAGGCGGCGTTGAGCGAGGAGGGGCGTGAGCTCGTCGGTTTCATAGAGAGTGAGACGGAGCGCTTGAATCGACTGGTATCGGGTATGTTGGATAGCGTCCGGCCGCGCGCGCCCGTATTTCGTATGACGGACGTTCACGGGCTGCTTCATAATTGCGTCGTGATGTTGCTCGCCCGTACCGAAAAGTCGAGGATACGGATCGAGGAGTCCTTAGATTCGCCGAACCCCTACTGCGAATGCGACCCCGAACAGATGACGCAGGTCTTCTTGAATCTGGTCATGAATGCCGTGCAGGCTGTATCTGAGAATGGGCGCGTGAGCGTGCGAACAAGGAGCGTGCCGGGGCGCCTCATCGTCGAAGTGGCCGATAACGGTCCCGGCATCCCTGAGGAAGACTATGCGAAGATTTTCGAGTCCTTGTTTCATAAGCGCGAGGGGGGGATAGGTTTGGGATTGGTAGTGGTGCAGCAGATCGTAGCCGCGCACGGAGGCGATGTCACGGTCGGACGCAGTGTTCTTGGGGGGGCAGAATTCCGGGTCGCACTCCCTTTGAGGCAGGGGCGACCCACGTGAGCGCGCGGCGGATAGTGGTGGTGGACGACGAGCCGCGCATGCGTCGCGTGCTCGAGATCATGTTGCGGAAGATGGACCACGAGGTGGTGTGCGCGGCCGACGGTCACGAGGCTCTGCAGAGGATTCAGGAGGGGCTCGTGGATCTCGTCATAAGCGACCTGCGCATGCCTGGGATGGGCGGTATCGAGCTCCTGAACGCGCTTCGGGCACAGGGTAACAGTGTGCCCGTCATCGTCATCACGGCGCACGGGACCATACAGAGCGCAGTCGAGGCTATGAAGCTCGGGGCCTGCGAGTACATGCTGCGTCCCTTCGACATGCCGGTCCTGCAGGGCGCTATCGATCGGATCCTGGCTGTCCGTGACATGGCCCGTCAAAATGATTTCCTGCGGCACGAGATCGAAAGAGAGTGGGGCGGATTCGTAGGCGAAGGCGCGGCGATGAAGGCGGTCTTAGACCAGATCCGTTTGGTGGCTCCGAACAAGACGACGGTCTTGATCACAGGAGAAACGGGAACCGGAAAGGAGCTCGTCGCGCGCGCAATCCATCGTGCGTCCCCGCGGGCCGGCGAACTCTTCGTGCCGATCAACTGCGCCGCGATCCCAGATGAGATGCTGGAGAGCGAACTCTTTGGCTACGAGAAGGGCGCCTTCACCGGCGCGCACAAGGATCGTGTCGGCAAGTTCGAACTCGCGCATGGCGGTACCCTTTTTCTGGATGAATTGCCGGAGATGCCGATCGGTCTGCAGGCCAAGCTCCTGCGGGTGCTCCAAGAAAGCGTCGTCGAGCGGCTGGGCAGCAACCGGCCTGTGCCGATCGATATCCGGCTCATCGCCGCGACCAACCGCGACCCACGGGCCGCCATTGCCGAAAATCGCCTGCGCGAGGATCTGTACTACAGGGTCAATGTGTTCACCATCACGCTTCCTCCGCTTCGTGATCGGCCGGAGGACATCCCGGGACTTGTGCACCACTTTCTGGGCGAGTTCGGTCGTTCGGGCCCGGCAGCCCCCGGTATCAGCGACGATGCCATGGCGCGGCTGAAGTCATATTCCTGGCCCGGGAACGTACGTGAATTGAAGAATGTCGTCGAGCGGGCGGTAGTCTTGGCCGCGGGCCAGGTCTTGGATGTGGGGCATTTCCCCTTGGCGGAGGCGTCGTCGTGCGAAATTGCGACGCCCACACCTGCGGTTGCGTGCACCGAACTCAACAGCGCCCTGGAGGGTCTCGAGGAGAAACTGATCCGAGAGGCGCTTCAGGAGGCGCAGGGCAACAAGGCGCGGGCCGCCAGGCAACTAGGCATAAGCGAGCGCTCCTTGTGGTATAAGGTCAAAAAGTACGGTCTGGATTGACACCGAGGCGGCCGAAACGCGCAGGCCGGCGAGAACCGTGCTGCATGCCCCGGCGGGACGTGCCCGCGGGCCTTGGGCAACCGGCGGTCGCGCGCGGGGTGGTCGCGGCGGGCTTGCTTTTGGAGCATGTTGCCCTTAGAGTACCGGGCCTTCGACGCCTGTTGCCGACCCGGTCGCCCGACCGGTCGCAAGGAGCGGCGTAGCACATGGGTCCCCATCGTCTAGAGGCCTAGGACATCGCCCTTTCACGGCGGTAACAGGGGTTCGAATCCCCTTGGGGACGCCACTCTAATTCCGCATATCGAGGCGATGTGGTAGGGGATCTGGCACTCGTGGTTCGGGGTCGAGTGTGACCCGTTCGATCGCCTCTCGCTCTGGGTTTAAAGTGACCACCGCTATCGGTGACCCGTTGCGAGTCGCTCCGGACCCGCAACGCGGATGGTGTGCCTTGGCTTCCTGATACAGAGCATGACGGGCGGTGAGGATCGCG
>JAJYHM010000055.1 GCA_021784755.1 Pseudomonadota bacterium | reverse complement strand
GCAACCAAACCAACTTCGCTAAATACATCCAAACAGCGGATAAGAACGCGGCCGCGCGCGACGTCTACGAATATTTCCCGATTATCCGCAAGAAGCCGCCCGATGGCCTGAACAAACCGATCCGTACCAAGCAGTTCGAACTGATACTCATACTGCCGACCCGCTCCCAAAAGTGCATGGGCGACCAGATCAAAGGCCAGCGCCGGGTCACCGGGAGCAAGGAAGTCAAGAAGGTCAATCAGATGATGGGCTCTATCCGACTTTCCCCACGGTATCGGCTTGATAATCAGGTAGGTCTGGTAGGTGTGGCGGCGTAAACGGGCCAGGGTGGGATAGGCGTTAGGTGGGGTGATGTCCGTCGGGACACATGAGGGCTTGCCAAAGCGAGTAAACGCGGGTCTCTTCTCAGTTGTTGACCAGTCAGCGACAAAGAGAGAAAACCCAGAGCCGCCTGCCGTTGCTGGCGGAAATACTACGCCTGAGAGGTCTGAAAATCACCGCACCCACTCCAACAACGCGATACGGCACTCCATCTCTGGGTGAAGCCCTTCAAAAACGGCTGCCGGTTGGTGTCTCTTCGCAGGTCCAGATCTGGCGTTCCAGCTACCCCCCGCAGTCCAACACCTCCTGCACCGAGACCGGGACCGAGTTCCTCGTTCCGTTTGCTCCAAGAAACGCGTACGCTCGCCCTGGGCGACAGAAATTATCACATCGGCCTCGTTAAGGTGGTCTTCCACCGGGAAACCTTGGGCATGGTTAAAACCGTCACGCTAAGTCGGAACCCCCACAGGGGGGAATACTTCGCTTTGGTGTTGACAGACACTAGTGCCCCGATTCCGCCTGCGTCGTTTGACAGCAAAATACTCGGTATTGACGTGCGCTTGAATCATATCGTTATCGCAAGCGACAGACCGAAGTTCAAGAACCCCTGTATTGGCTCGAGTCGTTGAAGTGGCAAGCTCCAGCCTTTAGGCTAGAGAGCTCACACCGAAATCAGGAGGAATTCATGATAAAGATCAGTCTTGAGGATCGTATCGCGCTCGTCACTGGGGCAAGCGGCGGCCTCGGCAGCGTCATCGCCCAGACGCTCGCGCAAGCGGGCGCCACGGTCGCCGTCCATTACCGCAACGGGAAGGCTCAGGCCGACAGCGTGGTCGCGGCGATAAAAGCCCTCGGGGGGCGCGCACAGGCCTTTTCGGCGGATCTCTCGGACCCCGAGGCGGCCACACGGCTCGTGCAGGACGTCGACCACGCCTTGGGATCCGTGGACATCCTCATCAATAACGCCGGCACGGATGGCACCTGCGCGGTAGTGGGCAAAGACGACTCGCAACACTGGCAACAGGTCCTCGATGTCGACCTTACCGGTCCCTACTACTGCGCACGGGCGGCATTGGGCCCCATGCAAAAAAACGCCCGCGGTGTCATCATCAACGTCACCTCTGTGCACGAGTTCATCCCCTGGAAGGGCTACAGCGCCTACACGGCAGCGAAGGCCGGTCTTTCCATGTTTACGAAGACCCTGGCTCAGGAAAACGCCGACAAGGGCATACGTGTGCTCGCCGTCGCCCCAGGCGCCATCCAGACACCGATCAATGAGGCCGTGTGGTCCCATCCTAACTCTCTGAAGGATTTGGATGAGAAGATCGCGATGGGGCGCCTCGGTAAGCCCTCCGAGATTGCATATGTCATCACTTTCCTCGCGAGCGACCTGGCAAGCTATATTACCGGGACCACGGTGGCTGTGGACGGCGGTATGCTGATCTATCCCGAATTCCGCCACGGTGGCTAACCACGGGCCGCAGGAACATGCGCCCCCGGTAACCCGCACTTGACCAGCGGCCTACGCGGTCGGCTGCGGGCAGATCACGCTCAGGGCGGCCTCTACCCTGATGCCTGAGCCCTAAGCGGTGTGGTATTGGAGCGCCACAACACCGATCCCATTCAGTACTCGGGCGCGGATCCTAATCGCTATCGCGGTCTTATCGAACCAACAAAACGCCGAACGGTGAAGCAACGACGACTCCGCTGTGAAGGAGGCGCTCTACCATGCTCAGATCGACCCCCTTGCGCCACGCCCGTTACGAAGGCCGGACGTCAGCCTTAGTCTGATCGATCCCAGCATGCGTCGGTGCCCCGCGTGCAAGGCGCATAACAGTCGCGAGCAGCGCGCCCAGGCCGAGACCCACCAGGGGTGAGACGTCAACACCCCCGAGCGCATGTGCCCCATAGCCAACCCACAGGGGATTGCTGGAGAAGGCCGCGCTTCCAGCAATCGACACCGCGAGGATCACTGCACGAGCCCGGTGTCCCCGCGCCCACGATGCCGGATCTTGTGCCGGGCCCTTATCGAGAAGATCACCCACGATCTCCACGACGAACACGCCCGTCCAAGGCGCGGCGACGACGATGAGAAGCGATAAAAATACCTCAAACACGTCAAGAAAAGTGGGTGCATAGAACAGAATCCAAATGGCAACAACCGTTCCTATGAAAGCATCCACAAATGTTGATAAGCGCCGATTCAGATCGCGCCGTAGGGTGACCGCGAGACTGAAGGCCGAACTGAATGCATTCAGAAAGTTCGAGGCAAGCAACCCAAGGACGGCAAAGATACAAAAACCATAGTACAGAACCTCACTATGAAACATGCCGCGCGGGAAGGCGATGCCGTCCCTACCAAATGTGACCCCACCCGCCTGATACAGGGCCACGGATACCAAGAGAATGACAAAGGTCCCAAGAAATCCCCCCGCGGCCGGCGCCGCGACTACCCGCGCAAGCGATGCATCACGTTGGGTAAATCGCGAGTAGTCCGATGCAAACATCGTCCACGACAAAGCGCCACCCATCAGACCCAGGGACAAGGCACCAAGAGCACTGCGAACTGTGGCCCACGACATAACTAAGCCGCTCGACACCAGACTATCCTTGAGGGGAATATGGAAGAGAATGACGACCGAAAAGATCATCAACACCCCCGCGCCCGCTTTTTGCGCCACGACAATGGCACGATATCCCAGCAGAGGGACCGCAAAGTTGGCGAGCAAAGACACCGCAAACGCGGTCAGCGTCTCCATCAACGTATAGGTGGCTTGCCCGGGAAACAGTAGGCTTCGGACGATATAAATGACGATCACGAGAACGACACTCTCCCATCCGACCTGAGAGAGCCAGTTAGCGGCCGATATCGCGCGATTCGCGCGCGGGCCGAACAAGCGCTCAGATATCACCATGGTCGGCAAGCCATAGACGAAGCCCGGGATGCTCACGATGCCGACCAACAGGAAAAATCCAGACGCCACCAAGATCACCAGCAGGAATGGTGCGTTTGGGAACATCTGCGCCATGATGCCGCCCAAAGGGATGCTCGAGGCCGTCATGGTGGCGGCGAGCCATATGAAGAATGTCCCCCACGTCGATCCCTGACGCTCGTTCGCGTCGGTCGCCCCTAGAGAATGCTGTTGACGTGCCATAGTGCGCCCTCCTCGCTCACACCACTCCCGCTGTTCCTCACGAGCCGTCTCCGCTAATGTGCACCACGATCTCAAAGGTCGTGTCCCGCTTCGGCATATGCTTCAAAAACGGGGGGTAGTGATTGTACTCAACGGCGTCGAGCGCGGCACCGTTCACCGCCCGGATGCGGCTTGGCACGAGGACCTTGGCCCACAATAGGCGCCCGCGTGGCGACAGGCGAAATTCTATGGTGGAGTGGCCGGAAAGCCCCATCACCTTCAGCATCGCCGGGACGTGCAAGTGCCCCTGAATCATAGGCCGTACAAGACCCACATAGCGCGACATGAGTGACGCGAGCCGCTGCGGTGACGGGTGAGCAGCAGGTGCCGGCTTTTGGGGTTTCACGGACACGATCTTATGGGGTCTTACGACCGGCGCCGGTCTATGCGGTGGCACCACCGGTACCGGCTTCGGCAACACCTTAGGTTTCACCGGCCGCGGCACGACCTCATGCACTCGCGTCTTGGTGACCATCGGCTTGGGCGGAATCTTGTGAACTACGGGCGGCGGGGTCACGGGTCTTAGCCGCGGCTGCGGCGGTACAGGCGTCGGCAAGCTCACCATCTGGACCGCGATCGAGCTCGGCCGCACGACCCGTGGCCTACTATGGGGCCAAAAGGCAACGATCGCGACCAGGGCGACCTCCAGGACAAAGGCGCCGGCTAAGGCATACGAAAACGCCCGCGAGTCCTCGCCATCAGCCCGACCATTTCCCGCCGGCCATCCCGAGACACTCATACGCGGCCCTCTAACGCCCACCGTCCCGCATATCGCATCACCGCGCGGGCTGCTATCGCTCTCGTCCCGCTCACGGTGTAGGTTCCGTCGCGATTCCAATCTGGCTTACGCCAGCCTTACGACACGCATCCATGACCTGCACGAATTGCTGAAAGGGCACCTTTTTATCAGCTGCGATCGTCACATTTGTCTTCGCCGGATCGCCATCCCCGCGCAGCATGGTAGCAAGACCCGCCAAATCATAATGCTTGCCATTTACCACCACCGTGCCGGGGGTCTTCACGTTGATAACAAAATGCGGATGCGGCAACGCGTGCGCCTGGCTCGATGTCGGCAGGTTCAGGTGCAAACCGCGGTCCGATATCATCTGCATCGTGATCATAATGAAGAATACGAGCAAAAACAGCATGACATCGATCATGGGGATGATCTCCACCCTACCCTTCTTGCGTCGGCCCATTCGTGGCAGCATATTGCCCTCCTTCAGATCATCACCCGGCCATCCGCCGGTCGACCATCATGTCCCTGAGCAAGCGTTGCCGGCCCCGCTTCCGGCCAAACTGGCGCGCCATCCATTCGGTTGAGCAAGAGAACCTTCAGGGACTCTAGTTGGTACACGATCTTCTCTATCGCGTTGTTGAAAGCATTGAAGCTTATGAGGCCAACCATGGCTATGAAGAGACCCGTGGCTGTGGCAATCAGCGCATCGGCCACCCCGGCTGTGACCGAAGTGGGCGCGTGACCCGGCAGGGCAAGTATGGAGAAGGCATGGAACATCCCGATTATAGTGCCAAACAGGCCCAGGAGCGGCGCCAATGTCACGATTGTATCGAGCATCCATAATCTCTTATCTAGCGTTGGTGTAATAAGGAATATGGTTTCATCCAGCCGGTTGGCAAACGCCTCTCCACGCGCGCTCCCATAATGATGGATGAGCCCAAAGTAGCGCTCTGCGACGTCCACAAGACGAGCTTCAGGAAGTCCCGCGCAGCGTTCGGCAATCTCCTTTAGATCATCGCGCTGCATCCTGCCTCGCCGCGATATGTCTTGAATAACTTCCTTGCCCTTCCTAAGACCGCGCCGCAGAAACCATAACCTATCGATGATGACGGCTATCTCCAGCATCATGACCAAGGCCAAGATGTACAACACGCCGTCCGAATAATTCGCTAAATGGACGATATATTGCAGGACTACCATATTCATCTCCTTCGCGTGAAGCATTCACATATCCATGCCGCGCATTCGTGGGCCTGAGGGCGTCGCGTATTTCCGCGGCTGTGACGAATGCATCCTTGCATACACACAAAGCATGTTCCGTGCCACGGAGCCCTACCAAACTCAGGCCCCCGAGGCCCGCGAAAGTCCAGGAGATTCGCGGGCTGGTGTTGTGTGTTTGTGGAGCAAAAGGCCCCTCAATGGGGATTTGTGCACGAGATCGCACCATTAGCGCTCACGTATCCGCGACTATCGCACAGCGGCCCAGGCCATGTTGGCGTCGGTCCTGGCTAGTTGTTCCAGTGTCACGCCACGCGCAAACTTCTCGCTTCGCTGGATGTGGTCGGCCATAAGCGTTTTGGCAGCAACCAAATCCCCGTCTAGTAAAAGACACGCAATACGGTAATGTTCATCATAGGTCCGTTCAATCCGGAAGCCAGACGTGAAATCTAGGCGTCTTATAACCCGTATGCGCTCGTTTATGTCATTCAAATAGGTCACCAGGGCCTGATTGCCGCCGCCTTGTGCCAGCGCTATATGAAACGATTCTTCCTTTTGGACCATGAGGGTTAGGTTGCCTGCCGTTGGCAAACAACGCGCTGGGTCCCACTCCTCTGCAAGCGTACGCAACGCCTCTTTCGCCATCCATCTCGCGGCGATCTCCAAGGATAGACACTCGAGCGCAGTGCGTACGCGGTAAAACTGCGCGAGCTCCGATATATTGATCTGGCGTACGAAGCAACCCTGCTTGGTACGGATACTGATCTGACCTTCCTGGGCCAGGCGCTGCAGGGCCTCGCGTACCGGGGTACGGCTCACGCCAAAATGCGCAGCGATGTCGGTCTCAGTGATGCGGGTTCCCGGGTAGATCTCAAAGCTCAGGATCATCTCCTTCAGGCGTTCATAAAGAGCCGAAGCGCTGATACGCGGTGCTACCCTGTCCATAGCGGCCTCCTTAGCTTGCGGTATCGCAGATAGAGCAACCATTCACTGAGTCGATTCATATTGCCTCGTATAGAGCGGTCCTGCACGGGCACCCGGCGCGCACCGGCCGACGCGAGCAGGTAATCCAGGCGACCCGCCACAGAATTCGGCAAGCGCTGAATCTCCGTCACCATGTGAGGCGACAGAAGTACGGGATGCCCACCTCGGCCGCGCCAGACAGGAACGGCGGCGGGCGCCCCTCGTAATGCTTGGCGAAGTCGATAGATCGTGGCCGGTGCGGGCGGCCGGGCATCGATCGGGATCACGAGCACGGCGCTGCGGATCGCCCGCAATCCCGTCTGCAGGCTTGCGAATGGATCATTCGCCCTCTCCCGGTTCCATATCCGCCGGACTCCGGGGGGCACGCAGCGCGCGGTTTTTATGGCCGAAAAACCGACAACCACATGGACCTGCCGGAACCCTTGGGAGCGCAAATGTCGGCATTGATGGCCAAGCCATGAGCGGCCGTCGACCCGTCGGCAGGCCTTGCGGCCCCGAGCCCGCGATGAACGGCCGCCCGCCAGCACCAGAGCCATCACAAAGCGCCCCCGTGGCGTCTTTGCAGCAATTCCGCGAGGACGGCCACCGCGACCTCATAGGGTTTCTTCCCAAGACCAGGAAACCCCATCGGCATATGAAGCCTGGCAAGATCATCTGCGGCAAATCCGCGCTCCTGGAGCCGCCTCCTGAAGAGTGCCGCCTTTGTACGACTACCAATCACGCCGAGATAGGGAACATTACGTGCCAGGAGCATCGCCGCGATCGCCAAATCAAGGGCGTGGCTGTGGGTCATGATCAGCACCGCGGGCGCGGGACCTACGGCGTCGGTGGGCGGCATGGCGGCGATATAGCGAGCCACTTCAGGGGGAAACCGCGAAGCCGTGTTCCACTCGGGCCGCGCATCATACACCGACACCTCGTATTCGAGCCGACACGCGACGTCCGCGATAGCCGCACCTACGTGGCCTGCGCCAAAAAGCCATAGCGGATGTCTCAAGGCGGCCCGTTTCAGGAAGTACATTTGCCCCTTCCAGGCACACACGCCCTCCGGCCATTCACGCGTCGCCAGATCCACTACATTGCAGGCTTCACTCTCCTGCCAGTGGCCCTGCCACCATGCCCCCAAAATACGTGGCCAACCCTTATGGTCCCAGCCATAGAGCCGGGGCGCATCACCCGTGACCCAACGCGCCGCCTTGGGCGGCAGCAAGCATATGACCGCTGTCACACGCCCCCCGCAACATTGGTCGTGGTCGCTATTAAGAGAAAATTCCACGACTGCACCGACCCCCTGCTCGCGACACGTGATGGCGCGGGCCTTCAAGGCCTCCTCGAGCGCCCCGCCGCCGACCGAACCGCGCCAACTGGATTCCACTAGATACAGGGAATCGCCTATCGCCGTGGGCGCGGATCCCGCTACCTGCACCACAAGGACTTCGATCAGCACGTCCGACTCACTCATCGTCGACTATCATCGCCACCGGCCCACCACCCGATGGCCCCATATGTTCTGCCCGTGTCGAGACATAAATCGCAGTCGTGCCCGTGAGTGCGGCAAGAACGGCACCTACAACGCAGCGGGAATAACGCATGTCGCTGAAATCCTCGTCTGTCCACATGGTGTGGCGGTAGCCGCGAACCACATGGGTGGAATCAGCATCGGATTTGGCAAAGATGGCGCGGATACGCTGCGTTTGATCAAGGGCAAGCTGTCCGCACGCGGATAGGCCGGCGGCCACCAGCAAGGCGCGCACCGGCTCGATGTCGATGATGTCGCGCATCACGGCGTGATATATCCGGCACGAACTGTCCCAGTAGAGCGAGTTCGCGAGCACGAGGATCTCGCTTACGCAAAGCCCGGGCTTAGCCGAGACATTGGCAACCTGCGAGTAAAGATCAAGGCGCGCCCCTATGTCGTCGTCGGTAAGCGCATCGCTATCGACCTCGCCGAGCGCGGCCGCCACGCCCAGGGCGGAGGCTGCGCGGGCATGAGCCATAGTGCAGCGGGCCGGGCTTGCGATGCCCGCTGCTGCGGTCGGGAACGCCGCTTTGATATGTACGAGATGTACATCGTCGGGAGTAACACGTAGTTCCCCCAGGGCCCGGCGCACCGCCGCCGCGGTTTCACGGACCATAACGATAGTCCCCGTTTCCGTGGCATCGAAGGCCCGGGTACGGGCTAGCGCAAGCGCCAAGCGCTTGCCTGTCGCCGGTTCGGGTCGTAAGCCCAATCCCGACTTTGTGCAGACGACGTAATGGGGCGTTATGACCCCTTCAGAACCCCCCGAAAACGATAGCATGACGCCCTGCCCCACATCGCTCTCAGGGATCGCGAGTTCCTCCGCGAGTAGCCTTGTAAACGCATGAGTGGCCATAGCCCGCGTGAAGTCGTTGCGCGCGCCATTCCCTTCGGTCTTGCCGATGATCGCCACGATATCGGCGGCCGCGATGTGACCTTCCCGTAAGGCCCGCGCGAGCCCCTCGACATCGTCTGGAGCGGTCGCGGTAAATAGATGGACACCGGCGCGCATCAGAATGGGACTCTGGGGATGCATCCGGTACGGGCGGCCACATCGATCTTAAAAACGTCCCCATCATCGATCTCCTGGGGACCCGATACTGCACACAGGGCCTTCACGACCTCCTCTGAATTGGCGGTGAACACCGTAACCGGCTTGTCGATTGCCATCGGGAAGTCGTGCCATGTCCCTTTGTGAATCATGACCCCGTGGCCGGCCGGCAAGCGGAAGGCCACCATGTCCGTGAAATCCGGCAAGCTACGACCGGCCTCGTGGTTGGGCTTGGCGAGCACCATGACGAACGGTTGATCGCCAAGCCCTATAAACAGTTGCGTCATACGCAGGTGCCGCTCGAACCAAATGAGATCCGATGACCGCTTACTGATGCGAGCGGTGCGTACGACAGCACGTCCATGGTAGGAGAAGTCCAGATTCTGACCTTCCTCGACGCTTGCATAGAACGGAATCCCAAGACCCGGCCTGCAGACCTCGGCGCCTATCATGACACCGTAATCCTTGATGTTGTCGGCCGTGGCATCCATAAGTGGCACCTCAAAAACCGATCGCTCCTTAGTGGCTTGCATCGAAACCTCCTTGGGATCTCCATGGCGCGAGGGCCTCGCGCACCAAATTGATCGCGACTCGCCTTCGGTAATCGGCAGTCGATCGGATATCATCACGGGCGGCTATATCGCGCCCCAACGCTTCGGCGAGCTCCTCGTCGCGCGGTACACTATGATCGGAACCTGTGATAGCAGCGGCTAACGCGCAGGCTAGGATCGGGGTCGCGGCCACGCTCGCAAGACCGAAGCGCACGCATTCCCAGGACCCGGGGCGCCCGGCAAGCACGGCGGCAAGACCCACCTTACTAATCGCTTGGGCGCGCCTCGTTCCCACCTTCCGAAAATAATGGTGTGCGTGGTCTGGCGGAAACGGCACGATAACCTCTCCCAGAATCTCTGTCGGCCGCCGTATTGTCTCTTTGTATCCACTATGAAACTGCGCATAGGGAACGTGCCGCGAACCCATTGCCGACATCAGCACGACCGATGCCCCGTAAGCGAGCAAAACCGGGGGATTATCAGCCGCCGGCGACGCGTTCATGATGTTGCCTCCAAGGGTCGCGCGATTTTGTATCGCGACTGCGCCGGTAACCCGGGCCGAAGCGGCAAGGGCGGGCAGGTGCCGGCAAACCAGCGGGTGGCGCCCGATCTCTGTCATGGTCGTAAGCGCGCCGATAGCAAGCCCCAAAGGAGTTTCGCTAACTCCTCGCAGGTTCGCGACCCCCGCCAAGCTCAGATACTCGCGACCAGCAGCCCCTGCGTTGCCGTCGACCATTACATCAGTCCCTCCCGCGATTGGTATCAAACCTGGGCGCTCGGCCAACAACGCCAACGCCTCCTCGAGATGCCGTGGCGCGTACCAGGGCATGCTCACTCGCCCTCCGCCGAGGCTGCGCGGACAGCGGCGTAGACTCCCGTGTAGCCCGTGCACCGACAGAGGTTCCCTGCCAGCGCCCGACGGATCTCGAAAAGATTGGGGCACGGGCAATTGTTCAACAGGGCGCGCGCGGCCATGATCATGCCGGGCGTACAGATGCCGCACTGCGTCCCGCCAGTCGCCATAAACGCCCCGAACAAAGGGTCTGTTGTCGACAGTCCCTCAAGAGTCGTCACTTCGCGGTTATGCACATCGGCGATCGGAACAAGGCAGCTGTTTACTAGCTTGCCATCGAGCAATATTGCACACGACCCGCACTCGCCCTCGCCACACCCCTCCTTGGTCGCGATCAAATTGCACTCGTCCCGCAATACATCGAGCAGGCGCCGCATAGGCGCAAAACTCCCCCGAACTACAGATCCATTAACGGTAAAACCACATGGGATCGCCATCGTCATGGATTACCTCCCCTCCATCGCCGCCAAGATATGCTCCGGCAGGGCCGGCACATGGCGGAGATCTGTACCGAGCGCGGCATTTATGGCGTTGATGATTGCCGGTGCCGGCCCATCCATAGGTAGCTCGCCTATTCCGGCGGCGCCCCCGGGACCTGCGCCGTGCCGGGACTCCTGAAAAAGCGCCCGTATCGGCGGGATATCCGCGCTCGTCGGGATGATGTAGTTTGTGACGCGGTTATTGGCCATTTGGCCATCCGCCCCGAAACGCACCTCCTCGAACAAGGCATAGCCTATGCCCTGAACCACTCCGCCCTCGATCTGGCCCGCCGCCACAGTCGGATGAATGACCCGTCCAACCTCTTGGGCAGCGGTGAAGTCGAGCACACTTACCTCACCGGTCGTGGTGTCTATCTCAACCTCGGCCACATAACAGGCCCACGCGAAGCTTGCATAGGGGCTCCCCTGGAAGGTCGACTCGTCCCAATCCCTGCCCGCAGGATGCTGGTAATCCGCCGTTATAATAGTGACGCCATCAGAACTCGGCAGGCGCGCGCACGCCGCGCGGAACTCCTCGTAGCTGTAGGAGGGAGGCAAGGCGGCGTCGGCACACAGCCGAGCAATAAGTTTGCGGGCGGCCTGTACGAGTATCGCCCCCACCACCATACAGGTCCTCGATGCCACGGTGGGGCCGGAGTTGGGTACATCACGAGTGTCAGGTCTTGCTACGCATACTCCCTCATAGGGGATGCGTAGAGCCTCGGCGACGATCCGGGAGAGCGTCGTCTGCATACCCTGCCCCATCTCAGTCGTTGATGTCAGGATCTCCACGACGCCCGCGGCGCTCACGCGCAGCCCGGCGCGTGAGCGCAACGTGAGCTCCCCGTTGCCCGTAAACCCTGCTCCGTGATAGAACGTGGCAAGCCCCACTCCCTTGCGGATTGCGTGCCCCTGCGCGTTCCAACGATGACAGGCCTCCACTTTGGCGTGATAGTGACAGGCCTCCAGGGCTTGATCGATGACCCGTTGCATATCAAGTGGCCCGCCAATTTTCTGTCCGGCCGGTGAGATGTCGCCGGGGACAAGGACATTACGGGCGCGCAAAACGTCTGGCGCCACCCCGAGTGCGCGCGCCAATCCATCGAGCGCGACCTCCAGGGCGAAGATACTCTGAGGCGCGCCGAAACCGCGGAACGCCCCAAATGGGGGGTGGTTCGTAGCGACCGCTCGGCCCCGCACCCGCACATTATCGCAACGGTAGGGCCCAGCAGCGTGGATCACGCCCCGTGATAAAACCACCGGACTTAACGTCAAATAAGCCCCTCCGTCGATCACAAAGTCGATGTCGATGAAGCGTAAACGCCCGTCGTGGCTCGCCCCGAGCCGTACGCGTGAGCGCGAGGGATGACGCTTGGGCGTCACAGCCATGTCCTCACCTCGCCGATAGATGAGTGCGACAGGATGCCCATCTGCCTTCAGAGCCAGAAGCGCTGCATGGCAAGCGATGTGAGATGGGTACTCTTCCTTGCCACCGAAGGCGCCACCCGTCGTGCATTGCTGGACGCGCACCCGATCCTCCGGTAGGGCTGTCACGGCGACCAGCGCTGCATGGACGTAATAAGGGCACTGCATCGACCCCTCAACGATCAACACGCCATCTTCAACGCGCGCAATCATCCCTTGCGGTTCGATGTAGAGGTGTTCCTGCGCGCCGGTCTGATACTCCCCTTCAAAGACAAGATCTGTTGTGGTCTCGACGTCCGTCACCGAGCCCTTTGCCATGAGGTAGTCGCGGTAGACATTATCAGCCACTATCCTTCGAGTCTCCGGTCGCAACGCCTCGTCGATGGTAAAGACGGGGGCTGTGGCACACGCGCGCTCATCGATGTGAATCGCGGCCACGGCGCGAGCCAAGGCCTGCGGATCAGGGTGTGCGACCAGAACGACAGGCTCCCCGGCGTGCCGGAATTGCGCTTCCACTAAAACCGGCTGATCCCACTCGATCATCTTGACCGCGTTTACACCAGGCACGTCCTTCGCGGTCACAACGACATACTCACTCCACGGCACATGGTCATCGAATGTGATAGAGACGACCGTGCCGCCGGGCTGGCGTGTACGCACAGTCGCGGCATGAAGCATCCCGTGGTAAGAGACATCGGCCACGTAACGTGCCGTGCCACGCACCTTCTCGTTCCCGTCTTTGCGCAAAGGGATTTCCTGCAAGACCCTCGCTCCCCATGTGTCATCATGCATCGATGTGTACAAAGCATTTTCCGTGCCGTCCTCGACCCATTTCATCCCGCGTTTACGGGGACACACACGCGGCACCGCCAATATTGCTTGCAGGCCGCTTCTATTGCTCATGTCGGCCACTCACCTCGGAACAGATCGCTGAGAAAGCACGCCAGCGTCGCGCTATCCGCGCTAGAGAGTTCGCCCTCTGCTGGGGCATGGGCGTTCGAGTTATGCACGGAAATGGTGAGATCGTTGATGACGATCGCGTCATATCTGCGGAAAGGTCTTGCTAACTCGCGCCATTATGATTGGCACGTTTACTGCTTAGGTCTTCCCACCGCCCGGTCACAAACCTACGCCTAAGGCTAAGTCATGGGGAAAATAACTAAAACGTCAAACCGATATGACTGCGGGGGATCTGACGTCGATGATATACACGAATCGCCGGCATTTGGGCCGTCACGCTATGTCTTGACACCATCGCACCTTGTTTTGGACGTTGCGCATTGGCCGGAACTCAGGCCGGGCGTACGCATCCGCGAACTTTTTATGGGGGCGGACCTACGCATAGCGCTTCTATCCTATATCCCCGGCGCCAGCGTACCCCTGCACCTCCACACCGGCGACGAGCACATCTTCGTGATTGAAGGCAGCCAGAGTGACGAGCATGGCGAATATCCAGCCGGCTCCTATGTATTTAACCCAGCCGGAAGCCGCCACTCAGTAAATAGCCGCGATGGTTGTCTCGTTCTCATTCAATGGCAAGGCCCTGTGAAAATCGTCGATGATAATAACGCGTAGGAGGAAACTAATGACTGGATTTCATGTTGAAGCAGAGCCCTATAGATGGCCATTCGACGAAACTGCGTATGCCGCCAGGACTGCATTCCTCATAATCGACATGCAGACGGATTTTTGTGGCAAGGGTGGCTATGTGGACACCATGGGCTACGACCTGAACCTTACACGCTCAGCCATCGAGCCGATCCGAAAGACCCTTGATGTCGTGCGCCGGGTACCTGGAATACACGTTATTCATACCCGTGAAGGACACCGGCCGGAACTTGTAGATCTTCCGGCCAACAAGGGCTGGCGCAGTCGCAACGTGTGTCCAGGCATAGGCGAACCCGGGCCTTGTGGACGAATACTAGTGCGCGGGGAACCCGGTTGGGAGATTGTCCCGGAACTACGCCCGGAGCCAGGCGAAATTGTCATCGATAAACCCGGCAAAGGTAGCTTTTACGCGACCGATCTCGAACACATCCTACGAACGATCGGTGTGACCCACCTTATTCTGACGGGCATCACAACCGACGTATGCGTGCATACCACCATGCGCGAGGCCAATGACCGCGGATTCGAATGTCTGCTCCTGACCGACTGTACCGGCGCAACCGAGAAGCGGCATTACGATGCAGCGATCAGCATGATCAGCATGCAAGGGGGCATATTTGGCGCCACGGCTCCTTCCGAAAATTTACGCTCGGCCCTTGCTACGTTGGTCGCCGCATGACCCTATTCCGTGCCGCCATCCTGAACCCCATCGACATTAAGTCCTGGCAATTTCTTTTGGATGGCGGACTCCTCATCGAGGATGGTCGAGTTCGTGCCATGGGTCACTTTAATGACTTAGTTAAGCATTACCCATGGGAACCTGTGACACTCGATGGGGTCATCCTCCCGGGATTTGCGGACATCCATATCCACTGGGTCCAACATGCTGTTCGCGGCCGTTACGCCCAAGCCCTTTTACCGTGGCTTGCAACCCATATATGGCCAGAAGAAGCGCGCTACGTTGATGCCGCGCTCGCCCGGGACCGCGCCGAAACGTTTTATGCCGATTGCCTTACTGCCGGCACGGTTATGGGCATGAGCTACTCGAGCCCGCACCCGGAGGCAGCCCACATAGCCCACGCGGCGAGACGCGGTGACTGGATCACGGGAAACGTAGTCATGACCGCGAATGCCCCGGCCGACCTCGTGGCAGCAAGCGTGAAACCGCCTGCCGATCTTGCCTCTTTGTCAGAGACCATAGGGCGCGCGCATTACGCCGTCACGCCGCGTTTTGCGATCAATTGTACGGTCGACGATCTTGCTCACCTAGGCGCCTTCGCGTGCCAAGAAGGACTTGCGGTCCAAACGCATCTCGCGGAATCCGCAGCCGAGGTACAAGAGGTGAAACGCCTGTTCCCGCAGGCCCTGGACTACACCGACGTCTACGATGCGGCAGGCCTCCTGGGCCCCCGCACCGTGCTCGGTCATTGCCTTCATCTAAGTCCACGGGAATGGTCTTGCCTCAAAGGGCGCGGTTGCTGGATCGCGCACTGTCCGTCAAGCAACGAGGCTTTGGACAGTGGCCGCTTTGATCTGGATTGCGCGCGTCTCCACGGAATCCCGTTCGCGCTCGCATCCGATGTGGGCGCGGGGCCAAGCCACAGTATGTTGCATGTCATGCAGAGATTTAGACACCAGCATCGAGCGGTCGGCGTCCGCGTAGATCCCGAAGAAATACTGTTCCGCGCCACAATTGCTGGCGCCCGGGCGATGGGACGGGGCGCGGTAGCTGGCAATCTGGGCCCGGGTAAACGCGGGGACTTCGTACTCATGCCGCGCAGTGCGCGTCTACAATCGCCGCAGTCATGGTTCGAAGACCTTCTAGACGGCTCCCCGGCCGAACTCGAACAGCGCCCCCTGGGAACCTGGATTGCTGGACATCCTGTTTTCGGCGGCGCCCGGCCTGCACTAGCGGAACCACTCGCGCCATGCTAGCGCAGTCGCGTACCGCGCTCGTCACGACCCCGCATCCCGATGCTACACATGCCGGACTTGCCATCTTGCGCGCTGGAGGTAACGCCGTAGAAGCGGCATTGGCAGCAGCCGCCATGTTATGCGTTGTCTACCCGCATATGACAGGCCTCGGCGGCGACGCCTGCTGGCTGCTCGCCCGAGACGCAGCCGAACCGATCGGCATCCTCGGCATAGGGCAGGCCGCGACGACCAGACCCGCTCACAGGGGGCTTACCGTGCGTGGTCCTACGGTCGCATCCACGACCGCCGGTGCCGTCGATAGCTGGCGCCTCGCCTACCAATTCAGCCGCGAGTCCTGGGCGGGGACCCTCGATTGGGCCAGTCTTCTTGGGCCCGCGATCACGCGCGCCAAAGAAGGCTATGCGGTGACCAAATCCCAGGCCTTTTGGTACAAGACTCATCGTGCGGAACTCGACCCTCAACCGGGTTTCAAGGCTGCCTTTGAGTGCGCGGACGGAGGGCCCGAGACTGGTTGCAGGCAAAGGCAAGATGCGCTGGCGACAACGCTCACCCAAATTGCAGAACATGGGCCCCGCGACTTTTACGAGGGGGCACTCGCTACGCGGCTTGCCGAGGGACTGCAAGCGGCCGGAAGCGTATTGACCAGCGGCGATCTCAAAGCCACGCGCGCCGCCTACGTGCAACCGCTCGCTGTCCCGTACCGTGACGGGGAGGCGTTCAATCTGCCCCCACCCACCCAAGGGGTCACGGCCCTGCAAATCCTGCACCTCTTGAACCGTGTCGATATCCCGCGGGCGCTCAGCGACGACACGCGCTATTACGTCCTACTCATCGAGGCCATAAAGACCGCGCTTGCCGACCGCAACCGCTTCGTAGCGGACCCCGCTTTCGCATCCGTGCCCGTACAGGCGATGCTGGGTAGTGTACTGCCCGTGGGCAGCGATAAAGACACCGGCGCTCCTGACGCAGAACATCCATCGCGCACGAGCGACACTGTCTGGATTGGTGTACGCGATCCGGCTGGCGGGTCAGTGAGTCTCATCCAAAGCCTGTTTTTCGATTTTGGCAGTGGCGTCGTTGCCGGGGATACAGGTGTCTTGTGGCACAACCGAGGCGCAGCCTTCTCGCCAAGCGCCAGTCACCCGAACGCCTGGGCGCCAGGAAAGCGTCCGCTCCATACGCTGAGTCCCGCCTTATATCGTAAAAGCGGGACGGTGCGCGCCATCTATGGCTCACAGGGCGGCGATGGGCAGCCCCAGACGCTCGCCCATATCTTGACGCGTCTGGTCGACTTCGGCCTGGATCCGTTTGCCGCCCTTGCGCGCCCGCGTATCCATGTCGGACCGACCTTTCTCGATAGCCGCAAAGGCATTAAGATCGAATCAGACGTCGGCGACAAGGCGATCCGGAGTCTACAGAAATTAGGCTACCCGGTGGAGATCGTGGCTGCCTTGAACCCCGGTACCGGCCAGGCCGGCGTAATCACCATAAATGAAAGTGGCCTCCTACTGGGGGCGCATGATCCGCGAAGCGAAGGTCTTTGCCTAGGACTTTGAGGCGGCTCACGAAAACCGCCAAGGGTCCCCTCAGTTATCTCCAAATACCATAGGGAGCCATTTATCATGACCGCTACTGCCAAGAATACGTTCGGACGTGCCCTTCTCGCCACTGCGCTTGCCATCCCTGCGCTCGCCTGCGCCGTACCCCTCTACCGCCCCAAAGTAGTCGTTCTGACCGCCTTTCCCCCGGAGTTTCGCGTTTGGCAAGCCACCGGCCAATATGATCACCGCATGCCCATTCCAGGTCTCCCTCGCCCCATGATTTGCGATACCCACCGCATATGCGTGGCCATCACAGGAGAAGGTGAGATCAATGCAGCCGTGCACACGACCGCGATCGTGCGCGACCCGGCACTCGACTGCCGCGGCACGCTTTTCATACGCAGCGGCATCGCAGGCGGCGTACAAAGCCGCGCGGCCCTTGGCTCAGTCTATCTTGCTAACTGGATCGTCTCCTGGGGATTTGGTCACCATTATCTAACGCGATCGGGCCACCTCGCCTGGGCACCGCCACGACCCCCATATGCCCACAATCCCTGGGATACGCTCGCCTATCGCGTGGCTCCACACCTGCTGTCCGCCGCCTATACTGCGACTCGGGCGATGCCGCTTGCCGACAGCGCCGCCGTGCTGCCCCTCGACGTTGCCCTGAATCTGCACAGACGGCCCCACGTCTATGAGGGCGCGAACGTCTCGGGGGATGATTTCTGGATCGGGCGGCAAAACCAGCGTATCGCCCGTCACATCGTCGCACTCTATACTCACAATACCGCGCACTACGCCACCACCGCGATGGAGGACCTAGGCGACATCGCCGCGCTCGCAGCCTTCGGCCTGCAGCATCACTACCTATCAGTGCGCGCGGTATCTGATATTGACGTCCCGCCCCCCGCAATATCGGTGGGCGCCATCATTGCCAAGGGCGATGAGTATGCGGGGTCGCTCGCCGCCCGCAACGCCTACCTCGTGACAAAGCGCATCATCGCCAGACTCGTCTTGCATCGGCCCTAACAATACGAAGGCCTCCGGCCGGAGGGCCAGAGGCCTTCTGCTCCACTGTTTCCCTAGAACGTCGCCCTCAATTCGACACCCACGAACCGCGGCATCATGGGCTCGGCCACGTCATAGCTCCCCGGGCCATTGGGGTTACTGAACTGCTTTTCGTAAACATAGGCGCGACTGTTCAGAATGTTGGTGAAATTGAGCGCCGCCTTCAATGATTTAATACCCGGGGCATGCACCGGCAATGTGTAGGTAAACGAAGCATTCACTGTGTGGTAGGCCGGCATAACACTCGTCGTAGGCCCGCCGGCGAGCGTACCGATCACCTGCGAACCAACGAAATCAGCCCACAGTGCGCTCGTCAGCCGCCCATAGCGGTCTGAAACGCCGATGTTCGCAAGATACTTCGGTGTATATTGCTTGCGATCACCCGCCTGCACAGAGCTCCCGAACGAGTTGGTTGCGTTGGACGTATAATGGGCGCTCTGCAAAGACCAACTCGCGTAGATCTTGAACCCGTCACCCGGTTTATAGGAGCCAGTCAGATTCAAGCCGGTGTAACGCGATGCCCCGTAATTGTATTCATAGGTTAGACCGTTTGTGACGTCGTACACGGAACTGAATGTGTGGACGAAATACTGACGGTAGAGCGCGGCCCCCAGGGCCAGGCGCCGGCCATGAAACGCGGCACCAAGCTGATAGCTCGTGACCTTCTCTGGGGTGACGGTAATGCCAGGTGGCGGCGACATTGCTGTGGCAAACGAGTCGGCCGCATAATACGCGGAGATGTTGGGGAATTTGTAGGCCTGCGCGACATCGCCATAGAACTTGAAATCCCTTGTGACCTTGAACGACGCACCCAGGTAAGGCGAGGGCTTGGTGTAATCGTTACCGCTGCTTGCGCCGACTGGATAGTACGCGCCTGGAATATCATTGATAGCCGTGTCGACGTACTCCTCCTTCACGCCCGGCACAATCGAAAGTGCCCCCAGGAAGTGGAGCTCCGCTTGGGCATAGATCTTGCCGTAGATCCGGTAGGCGTGCTCGTCCCAGGCGTCATTCTGACCCGGCACGCTGGCAGACTGCGGGCTCGCGAGCCAATACTGGCTCGAATGGTAGATCGAAGCGGCGCCGAAGCCCCCGAAAGTCACCTTGTCCGCCCCAAACAGGAGATTGACGGCCTCGCTGAACCCGGCGGTCCGCGTAACATACATATAACGATTGTACGGCGCCCCGTTACCAAACGGGAAATATGTTATGTTGCCGTCATAGGTGGGCGTCACGGCCGGGTTTTGGTAGGTAAGCTGGTTCGATCGCGTATAGGCGTAGAAAGCCTTACTATCGAGCAATATATAGCGGTTCATCTCGGTCTTGTAGCCCAAGATCGCCATCTCGTGCGTCGCCTGGCCATAGGAATAGGTGAAACTTTGTGGCCATTGGTAATCCGGCCCGTACAGCGCGAGCAAGGCGGCGGGCATCCGCGCGGGAATATAGCCTGAATTGTTGTTATAGAGCACAATCGCACTGAACTGCGACCGCCCACTACGCGAGGGCAAGACATAGGCACCGTAGAAAGAGTTGCCGCGGTCCGGGGAGCTCTGGAGATAATTGCCGGTACTATGGTGCGCAGCCCTCAGAAAAAGTGCGCCACCATGCTTGGAGGCGCCAGTATTTACCTCGGCCCCATAGCTTCTGGTGTCGAAACTCCCGACACCCCCGAATACCGCCGTCGAAAAGGTCTTTCCCGGCAGGCGCGGCGCATACGCTACAGTCCCGCCGATGCCGCCTATGGCATTCACGGCTGGCTCCGCTGGCCCATATATGACCCTGATCCCCGAGCTTTCACCGAGGGTCACTGGTACGAGGTTATAAAGAGCCGCGTAGTTGTAGCTGCCGGCTGTCAGTCCCCCATTGAACAGATCGCCTATCGGCAGTCCGTCATAGGTGTAGCCAAGCTGGGTGCCGGAAAATCCGCGCACGGAGATATGCGGCCGCGTTCCCAATGGGTTCGTGCTCGTGACATTGATCCCGGGCATGCGGTTCAAAATCGTCTGAGCATTTTCCGACATTTCGTTATGATGCAAGGCGTCCGCGCCAAGCGTCGCAACTGGGGCCCCATGGGCCTCACCCATAACGGCCGCCTGACCTTTTTCCGCACGCTTTTTGCCCGTCTTGCTGACCGATGTAATCTTCACGACCTTGCCATGGTCCGCGATCGGTTGCGTATGCGCATCCGCGAGCCCGGGGAGCGCAGCGGCCATGGCGCTTAGGAGTACCGTGTGGCAAAGCCCCCGAGTCGAACGTTTTTCGACCATTGTCGATTCTGGCATTTCCATCCCCCCATGTTCCGTTGACACAACGCAACGTTGTGTGCAACCCCGCAAGCACTAACCATGCCAAACGATGATGCTTCAGTAGATCGACCATAATGGCCCGTTCGTGGGCCCGTCTTCGCTTCTGACAGGAAAGTCGTGCCTGTAAATGGGGCAATGCGCGCCCCTCCTAAGGGCATACCAGGCTCGTTCTTGTTATGGACAGTCTCTCTGGCCTTAAGGTAAGTGCGCCATCTACCATTGATGCTGTTGGTGCTGGCGTTAATGGCGATCGACACTACCTGTCCATGGCGCAGATCCCTCTACACGCTTTACCCCAGATTGGCATGCCGACGCGGGCGATTCCGGCACGCTCACGCCCTGTCCAGAGTCTTAAGAACCGTTTTAGTGTGACCCGGAACCACTAAACAATCCCAAACACGCCCTCTTGGATGACTCACACGCAACCTCAACGCTCACTTCATCACTGCTCACATGAATGTCGCTCGCTCCTTTACCCTTGGGCATTATGTGCGCATCCGCCGTCACTGCTTACGAGGCGTGGGCGCCCAGCACGTAACTTAGCCGCGCCACGTACCCAACCGGATCCGCTACATCAGACACTATCTCCTGCGCATCCTCTATTTCGAAACCCATCGCGCGCCCATCAAGGCGGTGGCCAACAGCCGGTCACCCACAAGACTGACTCGATATTCTGCGATCTATGACGACGGGAATTGGGTGTTAGGGGGGCTAGGCTGTTATACCATGGGCTATTCATCGAGTTACTTATCATCTTAGGGCGAATTCCCTACTTTCCCGGGTCCCCGCACCCGCGCAGAGGCCTACTCGCGGATACCAACAAGAGAGGCGGGCAAAATCTGCCGACATAGCACAGCTGCTAAGCGATACAGAAGCTGTCAAGCGAGTCACATCCCCAGGCGTAGCGCTTACTCTACAGCCATCGCGCGGCCCCCAAAACGGCTCCTCTGCCACCATCCGGGTATCGGCATCCCATACGCACCCATAATCTATTTG
>JAJYHM010000057.1 GCA_021784755.1 Pseudomonadota bacterium | reverse complement strand
CTCTTCACGCTGGTCTTCAAAAGCCAGAATCTTGGCGACACGCTGTCGGCGTGGGGCTTGGCCCACCAGGTCGCGGGCGGTCGCATGATTGCGCACGGCACCTTGAATTGGCCCGGCGGTCCCGCGGCGTTTTCTTTGAACACGCTCGAGGGGAATATCCGCTTCGTGGCGCGGCATGGGCGCTTCGTCCAGGTGCGCCAAGGCGCGGGCAAGCTGCTTGGCATCTTCAATGTGGATTCCATTGCGCGCTATTTGACGTTGGATTTCAGCAATATTTTCGGGCGGGGTTTTGCCTTCGACCGTATCGATGGCAAACTCATTGCCCAAGGGGGTGTGGCCAAGACCCAGGGGATACATATTGAAGGCGCGTCTGCCAATGTCGTCGTATCCGGCCAGACCAACCTCGTGGCCAAGACCTTTGACCTAAAGCTTAGGGTGAATCCTCACATCCAGAACAATGTCACGCTCGCCACGGGACTGATCGGGGGACCCATAGCGGGTGCCGTGATGTTGTTGATGCAGAAGGTATTTGCCCAAGAGATCAGTCAGGGGACGCGTCTCACTTACTACATAAAGGGACCATGGAGCAAGCCAAGCGTACGGAAGAAAACGGACAAGGACTGAGTGCGGTGTTCGCGGCCGTGCAGATGTGCTCCGGGGGCGACGTCGCGGCCAATGTCGCGGCGGCCTGCGCCGCCCTGCAAGAGGCGCACGCACGGGGCGCCCGCCTCGCGGTATTGCCCGAGAACTTTGCCTTGATGGCGGACTCTCGGGAGCAGCGATTGCGCCACGCCGAGACCGATGGCAGCGGCCCCATCCAAGAAGCGATCGCGCGAAGCTGTCGAGATCTCTCCATGTGGGTCGTGGCCGGCACTATCCCTGTGCACGGGCGTGATCCGGCCAAGGTGCGATCAGCGTGCCTCGTGTTCAACGACCAGGGAGAACGCGCTGCCCGTTATGATAAAATCCATCTTTTTGACGTGGACCTGGGTCCTGGCGAGCGCTACGCCGAGTCCGAGGCCTTCGAGGCGGGCGAGGCCCCTGTGGTCCTGGATACGCCGTTTGGCCGGCTGGGGCTTGCGATCTGCTACGACCTGCGCTTCCCCGAGCTGTTCCGCGCGCTTTTGACCGAGGGTGCCGAGGTCGTGGCTCTGCCGGCGGCATTCACTGTCCCGACAGGCGAGGCACACTGGCAGACCCTGGTGCGTGCGCGGGCCATAGAAAATAGTTGTTATGTTGTCGCGGCGGCGCAGGGCGGCCGGCATGACAATGGTCGGACCACCTACGGGCACAGCATGATCGTCGATGCCTGGGGTAGGGTCCTTGCTTTGCAGGCGTCGGGCCGCGGGATTGTGACGGCGCAGTTCGATCGCGAATCGGTAGCGGATGTCCGTCGCCGCCTTCCTAGTGTCACGCATCGGAGACTTTGATGACGACAGAAACTTTACACACCAGGAATTTGGAGCGCGCGCGTGAGTCCTTGCTTGTGCCCGCGGGCATAGGCCTAAACGAGCTGGACCAAGTCATGGGTCGCATGCTGGGCCATCAGATCGATTACGCGGATTTGTATTTTCAGTATAGCCGTCAGGAGTCCTGGTCCTTGGAAGAGGGCCAAGTCAAATCGGGGAGTCGCCACATAGAGCAGGGCGTGGGGGTACGCGCCATCGCTGGCGAAAAGACCGGCTTTGCCTATTCCGACGAGATCGTGTTGCCGGCCCTCCTCGACGCCGCGAGCGCGGCGCGGGCTATCGCCCATGGCGGTCGCCAGCAGACGGCGGCGCTTGCCGCGCACAACGGAAGCGCATTGTCGCTGTACGAGCCTGCCGACCCGCTCTTAAGCCTCGAAGACGCGGCCAAGGTGGCTCTGCTCGAGCGGGTCGAGCAGGAGGCGCGCAGACTCGATCCGCGCGTAAAGCAGGTGATGGCGAGCCTCGGCGGTTCCCAGGAGACTATATTCGTCATGCGCAGCGATGGCGTCATGGCCGCCGATGTGCGACCGCTCGTGCGCCTCAATGTGACCGTCATCGTTGAGCAGAATGGCCGTCGCGAAACGGGCAGCTCAGGGGGCGGTGGGCGTACGGATTACGGGTATTTTCTGGCCGAGGACCGCGCCCTGTTCTATGCGCGGGAGGCAGTGCGTCAGGCGCTCGTGAACCTGGAGGCAGCACCCGCGCCGGCTGGGACCATGCAGGTGGTCCTGGGGCCCGGGTGGCCCGGCATCCTCTTACATGAGGCCATAGGCCACGGATTAGAGGGTGACTTCAACCGCAAGGGGACGTCAGCCTTTGCGGGCCTGATGGGCGAGAAGATCGCGGCCGATGCCTGTACCGTGGTCGACGACGGCACGCTGGCCGGGCGCCGGGGTTCCCTGAATGTCGATGATGAAGGGACGCCGACCCAGAATACGGTTCTCATCGAGCGCGGCGTGCTGCGCGGTTATATCTTGGATCGGATGAATGCCCGGCTCATGGGCATGGCGCCTACCGGTAACGGGCGCCGTGAGTCCTATGCGCACCTCCCCATGCCACGCATGACCAATACCTACATGCTGGCCGGTGACACGCCGCCCGAGGAGATCCTGGCGTCGGTCAAGAAGGGGCTTTATGCGGTCAATTTCGGTGGCGGCCAAGTCGACATCACGTCGGGCAAGTTCGTGTTCTCGGCAAGCGAGGCTTATCTCATAGAGAACGGTCGTATCGGGCGCCCGGTGCGTGGCGCGACCATCATCGGCAATGGTCCGGATGTGCTGAAGCGGGTCGCCATGGTTGGCAATGACCTGGCCCTCGATACGGGTGTCGGGACCTGCGGCAAGGACGGACAAAGTGTGCCGGTGGGCGTAGGTCAGCCCACTTTACGCATCGACGGAATGACAGTCGGCGGAACGGAGGAGTAATGGGCGCCATCATCGCAAAGGATCAGGAGACATCCTCGCTCGAGGATCTCGCCACTCAGGCCTTGGATCTCGCCCGACGTCAGGGGGCGAGTGCCGCAGAGGCGAATGCCGGATTCGGGCGCGGGCTTTCTGTGACCGTGCGCAAGGGTGAGGTCGAGACCGTCGAGCACCATAGGGACAAGAGTCTTGCGGTCACGGTCTATTTCGGAGACCGCAGCGGCTCGGCCAGCACCTCGGATTTTCGGAGCCAGGCCTTGTCGGAGGCGGTGATGGCCGCTTGCGTGATCGCCCGCCACACCGCGGCCGACCCTTATAATGGACTTGCCGATCCCGCGCATCTCGCGCGCGCGATCCCCGACCTCGATCTCTACCATCCCTGGGAACTTGCGATGGAGGAGGCGATCGAGAGGGCTCGCCGTTGTGAGGAGGCGGCGTTTGCCACCGACGCGCGCATCGGTAATTCGGAGGGCGCAAGCGTCACGACGCATGATGGGATCGACGTCTATGCGACGAGCCATGGTTTTCTCGGGACCGTGCGCGCAAGTCGCCATGGGTTCAGTTGCGCGGTCCTGGGCGAGGACGGTCAGGGCGGCATGCAGCGCGATTATGATTACGCCTCGGCGCGCGACGCCCGTGACCTGCCGGACGTCGAGGAAATCGGGCGCCGGGCCGCCCTTCGTACGGCGCGGCGTCTCGGCGCCCGCCAGATCAAGACCTGCCAAGTGCCGGTCCTCTACGAGGCGCAGGTGGCGCGTAGCTTGGTATCGCATCTGGTTTCTGCGATCAGCGGCCCAAGCCTCTATCGGCGCTCATCCTTCCTCGTCGACAGCGTCGATACGGCCTTGTTTCCGGCCGGGACACACCTCTATGAAGAGCCGCACCGCAAGAAGGGTATGGGCAGCGCGCCTTTCGATTCCGAAGGGGTCGAGACGCGCACGCGCGATCTCATTGAGGACGGTGTACTGCGCCGCTATTGCCTCGACAGTTATTCAGCACGCAAGCTCGGTCTGGTCACGACCGGCAATGCCGGCGGGGTCCACAACCTCATGGTCGCGCCCGGCAGCGAAGATCTTGCGGGCCTGCTGCGCCAAATGGGGACTGGCCTGTTCGTGACCGAGCTCATAGGCTTTGGGATCAATCATGTCACGGGCGACTACTCGCGCGGCGCAGCCGGTTTTTGGGTTGAGGGTGGCGAACTGGCCTACCCGGTGGAAGAGATCACGATCGCTTCGAATCTGCGGGATATGTACAAGGGCCTTGTGGCCGTCGGGCGCGACGTCGATTATCGTCACAACGTCTGCACAGGTTCATGGCTCATCGAGCGCATGACTGTGGCCGGCGCTTAAGGCGCGCGGAACCAAGGGAATGTCGCCCGGCCGTACCGATGACAAACGCCGCGCATCATCAGTCGCCGAAGTCGATCTCGTAGGCGTTATCGGCAGCGGGGAGGCCTGGGCGTGCCGCAAGCCTGTGGGCCTCCCGCGTTAGCGTGGCATGAACGCGGGATTTGTCGCGCATATCATCGAGTATCCAGGCGATATCCGCCGGATGGCCAAGCCGTCCTCGGGTGAGGAGGTGGCGGACCGTGATGGTGTCGCACCCCACGTCACACAAGACCGGCAGCGGGAGCTCGAGGGGTAGGATGTAGCGATGGACAACCCACGACACGGCGTTCTTTGCGTCCAGAGGCCTGCGCGCATCAAAACGAAAATGGCGGCCCCCGCCCCCAAGCTTCAGGAGCTCCTCCAGCCAGTCGACCGCGAGCCCTTGGTGGATTATGAGCGTGCGACCGCGGTAGCGGCCGAAAAACCAGTCCAGGCGCCGGCGATCGCGGCGAGCCGCGAGGGCGCGCATAAAAACCTTCATCATAGAATCATGCCAAGCGCGCGGTGAGTGCACAAGCGCGGCGCGCCCAAAGGGGGAGACATATGGAATGCGACGTCCTGATCATCGGCTCGGGTCCCGGCGGATATCGGGCCGCGGTGCTTGCCGCCTTGCGTGGGCTCAAAACCGTCATCGTCGAAAAGGCGATATGGGGCGGTTGCTGTCTGAACCGGGGTTGCGTCCCGAAAAAGGACTGGCACCATAGCGCGCGCCTACTGGACCAGGGACGCCATTTCGCCGATCGGGGCATCCGGGGCGACATTCAGGGCGATCTCGCGCAGGCGTGGCGCCATCAGCACGAGGTGGTGACGGCGGTCCGCGACAGCTATCGGGCCTACCTGAAGCGCCTGGGCGTGGTCGCGATCGAGGGGCACGCGCGTTTCGAGGGCGTGAGTGCGATTGTCGTAGAGCCTGGCGCCCAGACCATCACCCCGCGTGCAGTAATCATCGCCACAGGCTCAGCCCCCCGCCTGCCGGCGGGCATCGATGCGGTATCCGGGCGCATCCTTCATAGCGACCTCCTATTCGACGAGCCGGTGCCGGCAGGGGCGCGCGTCGCAGTCATCGGCGGTGGTGTGATCGCGCTGGAATTCGCCTATATCCTGCGGGCCTTCGGGCGTGAAGTGCTCTGGCTTGCGCGCAAGGATCCCTTCGCGCGCACGGACTTCAGTGCCCCGGCCATGAAGCTTTTACGCACAGCCCTCGCCGACCGGGGGCTCGTCCCAGTGCGCGCGGGTCTGGAGGCCATCGAAGTCGACAATGGCGGGGTCAGGCTCGTGACGACAGCGGGCGAGACGCTGGCCGCCGATTGGGCGCTCTTTGCGACCGGGCGCCGCCCCGTCACAGAGGGGCTGGCCCTTGAGCGCGCGGGCCTTGAGCGGGATGCGCAAGGATATATCGTGGTAGATGAACAGATGCGCGCGGCGTCCCCCGCCATTTACGCCATCGGCGACTGTGTGGCCGGCCCTATGACCGCCAACCGCGCGCTCTACGAGGCCTCCGTGGCGGTTGGTAACATCGTGCGCCCCGGCAGCCGTACGCGGGACCTTACGGGTGTGCCCGAGGCCATCTATAGCGCCATCGAGCTTGCGCGCGTGGGGCTTACGGAAGAAGAGGCTGAGGATCGGGGCTTGGAGCCCGCAGTCGGGTTCGCCGCCTTTGAGACCTCGCCGCGTGCGCTCGGGCAAGACGATGCGGAAGGCTATGTGCGGCTCATCGCCGATGGGGATTCCGGCACATTGCTTGGGGGTGAGGTCCTAGGTGCGGAAGCCGGCGAACTCATCCATATGCTCACGGCCGGCTCCTCCGAGGGTGCGCTCGGGCGCATCGGTTCGGCGCGTTTCAATCATCCCTCGCGCGCCGAGGAGTTTCAGAACGCCGTGGAGACCTTGGCGGCCAAGTGGGGTCTCCAGGATCATGTCTTCGGCGCCCCTTGAACCTTGAGAACTACGTCTCGCAGAATACCCGTTTTCCCCGAGATTGTTGCAGCTTAGCGGATTTTAGACCATAGTGGCGACAGCATTGCTGGCATAAGGACAGAAGTGACGGTGGTCTAAGGCGACAGGAGGAGGTATGGCGGAAGACGTCTTGGGTATTCTCAAGGAGGCTGTTCGCTTTCGGCGTTGCTGTGCATTGCGGTATCGCGATCAGACGCAAGTGCGCGTGGTCGAGCCGCATGCCGTATACGAGGACGCGAGCGGTGAGATTATCGTGGATTGCTACCAGGTGCGCGGGCATTCCGAGTCAGGCCGTACACCCCCTTTCTGGCGACCGTTTCGGCTGCGCAAGATCAGCGCCGCCGCGCTTCTGAAAAAGACCTTCGTACCCCGGCGTTCCGAGGGCTTCAGTGCGACCCGCTCGCGCTACCGTAAGGGCCTCATATGTGCGGTGGCCGAGGGCGATGCCCCGGTTCCTCGGGCGTCGACACCTCCTGCGACGCCGGTCGGACCCTTTCGGCCTTCGAGAACCGTGCGGCGATAAGGTCATTGAGTTCGGCGCGCTTGAGCGAGCGCAGGCGCGCCTCGGGTGATCAGCGGAGGACCCCGCCCTGGCGGCGTTCGTGATCGTCGAGTTCGAATCCCTGGAGCAGATACGCCGATGGTACGCCTCGCCCGAGTAGGCCTGGGCGCTGCGTGTCCGCGACGCCGCGCTTGAGCGCCGGTTGTTGTTCGTCGATGGCAACAATATGCTGCCTGAGGGTTCTTGAGGGCCGCGTTATGCGCCTTTGGCCGGGCGCGCGGGGATTGCGCCCATGGCGCCTGCCGCTTCTTCGGATCAATCCGCGGCGGTGGAGTCGCCGTCGCCGTTCATGCGATCGACGAGGGCCTGGAGGGACCGGAAGTCGCGCGCGGCCATGACTTGTACCGCGCTACGCTTGAGGTCCGCCACCGAGCTCTCGCGGACGATCTTCTTGATCTCGAGGATTGCGGATGGATGCATACTGAACTCCCGTAGGCCAAGGCCGAGCAGTAGGCGCGTGTAGCGCGCATCACCCGCCATTTCTCCGCACATTGCCACAGGTATCCCTTGCGTAACGGCCGCGTCTATCGTCATGGTGATGAGCCTCAACACCGATGGGTGTAGCGGGTCATACAGATAGTTTACGGTGTCGTCTACGCGGTCGATCGCAAGCGTGTATTGGATCAGGTCGTTGGTACCGATCGACAGGAAGTCGAGATGGGCCGCGAACAGGTCAGCGGCTACCGCAGCGGCCGGGACTTCGATCATACCGCCTATGGGCATGTCGGGGTCGAAGTCGATGCCGTTGCGGCGCAGCTCCTCTTGGACCTCGCGCACAAGCTCGACCACGCGCGCGATCTCATCGAGATTCGAGAGCATGGGGACCATGAGGCGCACCGACCCGAACGCCGATGCGCGCAGGATGGCGCGTAGTTGCACCTTGAAGAGGGCCACTTCCTGGAGGCAGAGGCGTACCGCGCGTAGCCCAAGCGCGGGATTGGCGCTTGCCGTCGGCAGATCGATATCTGCGCGCTTGTCCGCTCCCAGGTCGAGCGTGCGTATCGTCACGGGTCGGCCTGGGAGTTCAAGTATCACTTTGACGTAGGCCGCGAACTGCTCCTCCTCGTCGGGCGGCGTCTTGCGATTCATGAACAGGAACTCGGTGCGATAGAGGCCGATGCCGCTTGCGAGCGCCTGGTGGACGCCCGCCATGTCCTCGGGCAGTTCGATATTTGCCAAGAGCTGCACCGCAATGCCGTCGCGGCTCACCGCTTCGCTCGTGCGCAAGGCCTCAAGTTCGCGCTGCAGGCGCTCGATCTTGTGGGCGCGTTTCTCGTATTCGGCGACGACGGCTCTGTCGGACGCGACAAAAAGGATGCCGCGCTTGCCGTCGACTATGAGCTCCTCGTCGTTGTCGATAAACCGTGTGGCGCCGTGGACAGCGACGATGGCCGGTATCCCGAGGCTGCGTGACAGGATGGCCGTATGCGAGATCGGTCCGCCGAGATTCGTTATGAAGGCGGCAATGCCTTTGTTTTTTAAGGCCACGGCGTCGGCGGGGGCGAGGTCATTGGCGACCACGACCCGTCCATTCAGATCGTCGGGGATCGGTTCGTCCTCGCGCTCGTCAGGGTTTAGGAGATTACGCAGTACGCGCTCCACCACTTGGGCGACATCTGTCTTCTTGTTGCGAAGATAAGGGTCTTCCATCGCCTCGAATACCGCGACTAGGCGATCGCTCTGGGTCTTCAGTGCGAATTCGGCGTTCCACTGGTTGGCGCGGATATCCTTGATCGGCGCTTCCGACACCATGGTGTCATTCAGGATGAGCAGGTGGGTGTCCAGGAAGCTTGCGGCTTCGACGGGCGCGTCGGGCGGGATATGGCTGCGGATATCGGCCAACTCCTGGCGCGTGCTTTCGACCGCCGCGAGAAAGCGGCTCACTTCGTCTTCCACGAACGGGGCAGGCACCACATATTCCGGGATCTTCAGGCGCTCGCGCTTCAAAACGTAGGCGCGGCCTATCGCGATCCCGTTACTTACGCCCTTTCCGTGAAGCGCAAGCATCAGGACTCTTCCCCAAACCTATGTTCGATCAATCGGCTAAGCGCCACACCCGCCTCGGCCTCGTCGGGACCTTCAGCGCAGATCTTGAGTGCGGAGCCTTGGCCGGCCGCCAGCATCATGATACCCATGATGCTCTTCGCGTTTACGCTGCGACCATCGCGGGTTACGGTAATGGTCGACGCGAACGACGATGCGAGGCTTACGAGCTTTGCCGATGCTCGGGCGTGCATACCGAGCTTGTTGATGACGATGACTTCAACGCACTTCATGTCTGGCGTTATCCAAGAGGCAAAATTCCGTTGCACAGACGATCCCTTCCATACCGCCGCTCAAGGCCTTGCCTATGAGCTCGTCGAGCGGGAGATCGCGATAGTTCAAGACCCGGATCAGCATTGGGAGATTGAGTCCGGTAACAAGCTCCACCCTATGGCGTGCGAGAAGTCGGCACGCGACATTGATGTGGGTAGCCCCATAGATATCCGCCAGAATCAGGACGCCATCGCCTTGGTCGATGGCCCGGATCGCCTTGGAGAGCGCGACCCCGAGCTCATCCGGCGGCGTTTCGTAATGTACGGGAAAGGTCGCCAACGCGGGCGGCCGCTGGCCCAGGACGTGGTCCACCGCCTCGAGGAGGCCGAAGGCGACATCCTTTTGTGCCAATACTAGCAATCCTATCATGAAACCCAATGCCCTCCGTTCCTGTTCTGTACGCCCCTGTCCGTCCTCGCCCTATGCGGTCGCGTCGAAGGGCTGACCATGAACCTCGAGGCCCGTTGCACTCAAGGTGCCGCCGCCGACAGGCCCTCGGTCAGTTCCCGGTGTCGAATCTGGGTATTGACGCCTTGTTTACGAAAATGGGCGGCGAGTCTTTCGGCCAAATACACCGAGCGATGCTGGCCCCCCGTGCAGCCGATCGCCACCGTCAGATAACTGCGGTTTTCTCGTTCGAAGCCCGGTAGCCACCGCGCCAGGAAGTCGCTGATGTGCTCCTGCATTGCCGCGACCTCCGGGTGACGCTCGAGAAAGGCCGCCACCGCCGGGTCGCGGCCGGTGAGTCCGCGCAGGCCCTGTTCCCAATACGGGTTGGGGAGACAGCGAACGTCGAAGACATAATCGGCATCGAGCGGTGTGCCGTGCTTGAAGCCGAAAGACTCGAAGAGCAGCGTAATGCCTTGGGTGCTCGCGCCGCGCGCGAATTCGTAGACCAGCTGGCGCAGCTGCTGCGCGCTTGTGTGCGTGGTGTCGATGCGTCGGGTACAGGACGATGACAGCGGTTCGAGCAGGGCCTTCTCAAGCCGTATGCTTTCGAGGAGTGGGGTCTTGTTATCGGTCAAGGGATGCCTGCGACGCGTCTCCTTGAACCGCTTCATGAGCACCGCCTCTTCGGCCTCCAGAAAGATGATTCGGTAATCGACGCCGAGCGCGCGGAGCTTCTCCAGATTCATGGGGGCGGCGTCAAGGAAAAGGCGGTTACGGGCGTCGATGCCGATCGCGATGTCGGAAAATTCCGCCCGCATGGTGTTCATTTGTTGCGCGAAATGCGGCAAGAGCGCCGCCGGAAGGTTGTCGATGCAATAGAAGCCGACGTCTTCCAGGGCCTGGAGCGCGATACTCTTTCCGGAGCCTGACAGGCCGCTTATGATGATGAAGCTCATGGAGATTTCATAGCCAGGCTTTGTCGGCGCATGAAGTCCTCGAGAGCATTGATGCCTCGGCGTCGCAGGATATGACCGCGGGTCGCGACCTCCACGAGCACTGCGAGGTTACGTCCGGGGGCCACGAAGAGCGCCACCTCGGCGACCTCTATGCCCAATATGGATCGCGTTTTTTGCTCCACTTGCAGCCTATCGATCTCCGATTGGGCATGGGTGGTGTAGTCTTTGAGTCGCACGATGAGGTGCAGGGTCTTTTCATGACGCACGGCAGTCTCGCCGAACATGGCGCGGATGTTCAAGATGCCAAGCCCGCGGACCTCCAGGAAATCGCACAGCATGTCCGGGCAGCGTCCCTGGAGGGCATCGGGGCCGATGCGAAAGAATTCACAGGCATCATCGGCGATCAGTCGGTGGCCGCGGCTTAGAAGCTCGAGCGCGAGTTCGCTTTTTCCGATACCGCTTTCGCCGGTCAGGAACACGCCGAGCCCCATGACCTCCATGAATACGCCATGGAGGATCTCGCGCTCGGCGAGCGCGCGCGCCAGGTAGAACTGGAGATCGTGGATGACGCGTGGGCTCGGTAGCGCTGAGCTAAAGAGCGGCATGGACATGGCGTTCGCGGCCTCAGACATTTCCTTGGGGATCGTCTGGCCGTTCGCCACGATGACGATGGCCGACGAAGGCGAACTGAACAGTTCGCCCAATGCGAGTTTGCGTGCCTCGGGCGTGATGTGTTCGTAGAGGTAGGCGGTTTCGTTCACACCGATCACCTGCACGCGGTTGGGGTGGACGAAATTCAGGTGTCCCACGAGCGCCATGCCTGGAAATCGGGCAGTGGCGAGCTCCAGTAGGCGGTTTGCCCCCGCCTTGCCGGATTCCCACGCAAGCTTCAGCGTCTCGCGTTGCGCGTCGTATACGTCTTGGGCAGTCAGTATGGTACTCATGGCACCCACTCGTCCGTCCGCTATGCGCTCCGCGCAAGGCCTTGAGCGGCCCATGGTCGCGAAGGCCCGCGTCGGCCCCTTATCGCTTCAGTATATAACCCCGCGCTTTTGCGAGCGAGGCGCCCGCGGTCGGACCCGGGCGCCCGGCGCACCTATCCAGGCCTGTGCTGGTCCATCACCTTCTCTTTGTGACGGAGCACTTGCCGGTCCAGCTTGTCCGTGAGCAGGTCGATGGCGGCGTACATGTCTGCGCCGACGGCGTCGGCGTGGATGACGGCGCCTTTGGCCCGGACGTTGGCCTCCGCGCTGTAGCGTTTTTTCTCCACATGTAAGACGACATCCGCAGCGATGGCGTGGTCGAAGTGCCGTTGGATGCGCCCCACCTTCTCGAGGGCATAATCGCGTAACGGGGCGGTGATCTCGATTTGCTGTCCGCTGACCGTGATATCCATAGGATTCCCCTTTATGTTTGGATTAGACAAGCGATTTGCGTTGACTGGACGGGGGGATGTTGAGCGACTCCCGGTATTTGGCGATCGTTCTCCTTGCGATATTGATGCCTTGCTCCAAAAGCATATCGGCGATCTTGCTGTCGCTGATCGGTCTGTCCGGCGGTTCGGTCTCCACGATCTTGCGAATAAGGGATCGGATGGCGGTCGCCGAGCAGGTCCCGCCGTCCGCCGTGCCTACGTGGCTCGAGAAAAAGTACTTGAGCTCGAAAATGCCGCGTGGCGTCATCATGTACTTATTGGTGGTGACCCGCGAGACCGTCGATTCATGCATTCCGACCTCGCCCGCCACGTCGTGCAAGACCAGGGGCCGCATGGCCTCCGGCCCGTGGTCGAAGAACCCGCGCTGGCGGTCGACGATCACGCGCGCCACCTTGAGGAGGGTCTCGTTGCGGCTTTGCAGACTTTTCAGGAACCAGCGCGCCTCCTGGAGGTGGTCGTGCAGGAAACGATCTTGCGCCGATCCCCGGCCACGTTGGATCAGGCGCTCGTACTGACTGTTGATGCGCAATCTTGGCATGGCCGCGACATTCAAGTCCGCGCGCCAGCTGCCCCGTCGTTTTTTCACCAGGATCTCGGGCACGACATAAGTACTGGGTGAGGTCGACACCAGCGATCCGGGCCGCGGATTCATGCCCTTGAGCAGGGCCAGGGCCTGCGCCAGGGTCTCCGAGTCGAACCGCGTGAGGCGCTTGATCTCCTTGAAATCGCGTTGCCCAAGGAGCTTTAAATGGATTGGGTCGGTGAGTATCCGCGCGGCGTCCCGGTAGGGTGTGGCCGGGTCCAGGCGGCGCAGCTGGAGGTCCAGGCACTCTCCGAGATTGCGGGCCGCGACCCCGACCGGGTCGAAATTTTGGACGTGGTGCAGGACCGTTTCCACCTCGTCTCCACTGATCTCGAGATCGGGGAGGGTTGCGAGGATATCCTCCACGCCACCCACGAAATATCCGTCCTCGTCCACGGCATCGATGATGGCGATCGCGATCAGCCGGTCACGATCCGTAAACGGCGTCATTTGGAGCTGCCAGAGGAGGTGATCCCGGAGGCTGGTCGGGTGGCTGTTACGCGCCTCGAAGTTCGTGTCGCCGTCTTCGTCGCCGCTCCCCGCGCTCGATGTGCCAATCTCGAGACCACCCTCCCAGTCGAGTTCGGCCGGATCCCCTTCACCATCCCCGTCGGCTGCGTCTGCGGGCCCGTCCGGGGCGGCCTCAGCGGGCTCTTCGGCGGCAGTCGCCTCTTCGCCATCAGCATGCTCGTTTTCCTCGAGGAGGGGGTTTTTCTCGAGGATTTCGCGTATTTCCTGCTCCAGCTCTATCGACGACAGCTGCAGCAGACGGATCGCCTGCTGCAGCTGGGGCGTTATCGTGAGGTGTTGCCCAATTCTTAGGTCGAGTGTCTGCTTCATAGGGTGCCTGGAATCTAGTTTAGTCCATTCCCGCCAATTCCAGAACAGCGACTTTAGAGGACGAAACTCTCGCCGAGATAGACGCGTCTGACGTCCGAGTTGGCGAGGACCGAAGCCGGGTCCCCGGAGGCCAGGACGTGGCCGTCATTGATGATATAGGCGCGATCGCAGATTTTGAGCGTCTCGCGCACATTATGGTCGGTAATGAGGACTCCGATACCGAGTTCCCGTAGGTGGGATATGTGGGCCTGGATGTCGATGACCGAGATCGGGTCGACGCCGGCGAAGGGTTCATCGAGCAGCATGAAACGCGGTTTGGTGGCGAGCGCCCGGGCGATCTCGACGCGCCGCCGCTCCCCTCCCGACAGGCTCATACCGAGGGTTTTGCGCCGATCTGCGATATGCAGGTCCTGGAGCAGTTCCTCCAGTCGGGTCTTGCGGGAGGCGTCGTCCAGGCCGTCCACGGTCTCGAGTATGGCGAGGATGTTGTCCTCGACCGTGAGCTTGCGGAACACGGAGGCCTCCTGCGGGAGATAGCCCACGCCCAGCTTGGCGCGCTTGTGCATGGGCGCGTCTCCGATATCGGTATCGTCCAGGAGTATCCGCCCCTGATCTTTGCGGACGAGCCCGATCATCATGTAGAAGCAGGTGGTCTTTCCGGCGCCGTTGGGTCCGAGCAGGCCCACGACCTCGCCTGCGTTCACGGCAAGGCTCACGTCCTTGACGACCTGTCGGCCTTTGTAGGTCTTGGACAGATGGGTCGCCGCGAGCGCGCTCATGACTTCGGCCCCAATAAGGGTTTGTGCGTGCGGGGGACGATGCGCGCCCGCACCCTTTGGCGACCGCGCACCGCCGTTATGCGCTGCGACCGCACGTAGTAATGCACGATATGACCGTGCAGGATGTTGACGCCCTGCCGAAAGACCACGGCACCCGTCAATGTGACCTCGTCCGAGGCGGCCTCGAAATCCATGGTGCGCGCGGTGCCAAAGAGCGGAAGCCCGTGTGTCTTCTGGTCCTCCATGTGCAAGGGCGCCCCGTGCGCGTGTATCCAGAAGAGCTTGCCGTGTACCGAATGCACGCGGACCACATCGGCGCGCACAGTGATGCCGTTTTGTACGATACGCACGTGCCCGCGGTAGGTGCTAAGCCCGGTGCGCTCATCGACCTGGATGCTGTCGGCGCGCACGCTCACGGGCTGCGCGAGTTGGCGGACATGCGCATCGGCCGTAGCGTAGAGGGCGCCCAGCGCCAACAGGGCTGCGAGAGGTGTCTTCATGAGCGCGTGAGGTGGACCGTAAGGGTGTGCGTGCGCACGTCGGCCGCCCCCATCCCCTGGGTGGCCCCGCGGAAGACGCGCACACCGCCGCGCATGATCAAGATATGGCCATGTGGGGACACGTAGCCCTTGCGGGCGATGGTGGTGGTCACCGTGTGTTTGCCAAACTGCGTAAGACGCGGCTCTATGAGCAGGGTGCGTTTGCCGCGGGAGAAATGCACCAGTCGTTCCGCCGTCAGGATGAAGCGCGGGCGGCCATGGCGATTCATGGCGGTGAGCTCGGCATGGTTGATGTAGTAGTCGGGGCGCGCGGGGGCAACGTTGGTCAAGTTCAAGGCCGGTCGCACGAGGGCCTCCGGAAGCCACCAGAAGAGGCCGGAGAAGAGCAAGAGCCCGGCCAGCACCAGGAAGCGGCTCAGCCACCGGCCCATGAACACTCGCCCTGATACGCACGCCCCAGTTGTGCATCCAGCGTCCCGTGGGCGCGCATAATGAGTTCGCAGAGCTCACGCACCGCCCCGCACCCCCCTTTTTGCTCCGTGACCCAGTGGGCGCGGGAGCGCACAAGCGGGTGGGCGTCGGCCACGGCGATCGCAAGCCCCACGGCTTCCATGGCCGGCAGATCGATGACGTCATCCCCCATGAATGCGGCCTCGGCCGCCGCCAGCGCCTCATCGGCCAGCAGGCGGTTCACCGCTGCGCGTTTGTCATGACACCCTTGGACCAGGAGTGTGATACCGAGATCGTCCGCGCGGCGTTGGACGACGCGCGAGGTGCGGCCCGTGACCAAGCCCACGCGTACCCCGCTTGCGATCAGCATCTTGATACCGTGTCCATCGCGGCTATGGAAGGCCTTGAATTCCTCGCCGGAGTCGCTCAGGAAAAGTCGCCCGTCGGTGAGTACGCCGTCGACATCAAGCAGCAGCAGGCGGACTGCCTTGGCCCGCGTGATGGCCTCCGCGGCACGGCCACCCCCGCCTGTGGTGGCGTCCTTCATACGACGCCCGCTTGTAAAAGGTCGTGCATATTGAGCGCCCCCACGATCCTATGGTCGCCGTCCACAACGAAAAGGCCGCTGATGTTGTGCGCGCGCATCGTCGGAACGAGCTCCGCCGCCAAGTGATCGGCCTGGGCGGTTTTCGGGTTGCGCGTCATGACCTCGTCGATCCGCGCTTTATAGACGTCGACGCCGCGATTCAAGGCGCGGCGCAGATCGCCGTCTGTGAAGATGCCGCAAAGCCGCCTGTCGGCATCGACCACGGCGGTCATGCCAAGCCCCTTGCCGCTCATTTCCAGGAGGGCCTCCTGCAAAGAGGCGCCTGCCGGGACCTGCGGTATCCGTTCGCCAGTATGCATGATGTCGGCTATGTACACGAGCAGGCGCCGCCCGAGACGCCCTCCCGGATGGGATCGCGCGAAGTCCTCCGGGGTGAAGCCGTGCGTCTCATAGAGGGCGATGGCGAGCGCGTCCCCCATGGCGAGTGCCGCGGTCGTGCTCGCCGTCGGCGCGAGGTCGAGCGGGCAGGCCTCTTTGGCCACCGCCACCGGGAGATGGACATCGGCCTGGCGCGCAAGGCTCGAACCGGGGGCGCCGGTCAACGCCAGAAGCCGGACGCCCATGCGCTTTATGATCGGTAATATCGTGAGGATCTCGGCGGTCTCTCCGGAGTGGGAGATGGCGAGCACCACATCCTCGGGGGTGATCATACCGAGGTCGCCGTGACTCGCCTCGCCCGGGTGCACGAAGAAGGCCGGCGTGCCGGTGCTGGCGAGGGTGGCCGCGATCTTGCCACCGATGTGCCCCGATTTGCCCATTCCGACCACAACCACGCGGCCGCGACAGGAAAACAGGAGCCGGCAGGCCTCCGCGAAGGACGGGTCGAGCCCCTGAGCGAGGACTGACAGGGTCTCGGCTTCGAGGGCGAGGACCCGCCGGCCGAGTGTGATCAGGGCGTCGGGTGCCGGGTCGGGGCGTAAGGGGCGATGACGGGTCATTGCGCGCATTATAGCGAAAAATGGCGGCCCCACGCCCACGATCCCGCAAAAAGACTATAATGGCCCGCTTAATCGTGGGGGTGTCGTGGAAGCATTTCTTGTGGTGTTGCGGGATCACGCCCAGGGTCCCGACCGACGGCCGGACAAGGCCCTGGATGACGCCTTGGCGCGACTTGACCGCATCTTGGCCCAGATTGCACCGGCCCTCGAGGTCGAGTACCGGGGTCCGTTCGTCGGCATCGGCGCCGGGCGCGGGGCTTTTTGTCTCGCCGTGCGTCCCCACGAGGAGGCGGCCGGTATTCGGGTGTGGGCGGCGCGGGTGTGTAGCGCGGACCCGCATCGTGGTCTTGCCGCCCACTGGGAGCTTGCCCGCGTCTCGCGGCTTCGGAAACCTATCCTGGCGCGCGCCCTGCCGGAGTTTCTGAGCGGTTACCATGCCGCGGTGGCCGCCGCGCGCAAGGCCGATACGGGCGCGGGCCTGCGCCTGCTCGCCTTGGCCGAAGCCTTGGGCGCCGACCATTGAGCGAGTCCGCCGCCATCGCGGTGACGGATTTGAGCAAGCGTTACGGGACCGTCACCGCCGTCGCGTCTTTGAGCTTTGATCTCGACTGTGGCCGGGTGCTCGGGCTCTTGGGGGGCAATGGCGCCGGCAAGACGACCACGCTTGCGATGCTGATGGGGCTGCTCTTGCCGACCACGGGGTCGATCCGGGTCTTGGGTGAGGACCTTCTGCGTCACCGCTACCGCGTCCTGCCGCGTATCAATTTCTCCTCGCCCTACGTGGACCTGCCGCATCGCCTGACCGTCCACCAGAACCTCCGGGTCTATGCCGGCCTCTATGGCGTGCGCAAGGCTTCCTCGCGTATCCGCGAGCTCGCCCGCGACCTGGACCTGGAGGGCCTGCTGGACCGTCCTTACGGGAGGCTTTCGGCGGGACAAAAGACCCGCGCGTCCTTCGCCAAGGCCCTCATCAATCGCCCGCAACTCCTGCTCCTGGACGAGCCCACGGCCTCGCTCGACCCGGATACCGCGGACCGGCTGCGGACGTATCTGCGCGATTACCAGCAGACGAGCGGTGCCGGGGTGGTGCTGGCCTCGCATAATATGCTGGAGGTCGAGCGGCTCTGCGACGAGGTGATCATGCTGCGCCACGGTCGGATCTTCGATCGGGGGGCGCCGGCCGATCTGATCGGCAAGTACGGTCGTGACACTCTCGAGGAGGTGTTCTTGGATATGGCGCGCGGGCGGGCGCAGTTATGATGGAGACGCGCGGTGGAAGTCTGAGGCGCATGGGCGCCATGATCGAGCGCTACGTCTATCTCCTGAAGGGGTCGTGGCCGCGGATCATCGAGCTTGCCTATTGGCCGACCATGCAGATCATCCTCTGGGGTTTTCTGAGCGAATATCTGGTGCGCCATAGCAGCTATCTGGCGCAGGCCTCGGGCGTGCTGCTGGCCGCGGCGCTCTTGTGGGATGTCATGTTTCGCGGCCAGCTCGGGGTCTCGGTCGTATTCTTCGAGGAGCTCTATTCGCGTAATCTGGGCCACCTGTTCGCAAGCCCCCTGCGCGCTCACGAGCTCGCGGGCGCGTTGTTCATCATAAGCCTCTTGCGCACCCTCATCGGCAGCGGCATGGCGGCGCTCTGCGCCTATTGGTTCTACCACTTTCCAATCTGGAAGATGGGCTTTGTACTGGTCGCGCTCTTTATGAACCTGATCGTCATGGGCTGGGCGATCGGGCTTGTGGTCGCCGGACTCGTGCTGCGCTACGGCCTCGGGGCGGAGAATCTGGCGTGGGCGGCGATCTTCGCGATCGCGCCTTTGAGCGGGATCTATTACCCGATCTCGGTGCTCCCGCACCCCTTGCAGATCCTGGCCCATGCCCTGCCCGCAAGCTACGTCTTCGAGGCCATGCGCGGATTGCTCTTCCATCACGTGGTTTTGTACCGGTCGCTCTGGGAGGCGGCGGCGCTCAACGCCGTCTATCTGGCTTTGGGTCTCGGGGTCTTCCTGCGCACCTTCCGCGACGCCCGCGTCCATGGGCGGCTTCTGAATCTCGGCGAATAGGGAGAGGCTGCCTTCCCGGCCTATGTTTCCGGCGGGCCGGGCGTCCTCTCCGTGCGCCCGAACGTGTCGTTCAGGACATCCGCGATCCTGGGGAAGCGCGGGCGCCAGCCGAGCGTCGTGCGTGCGCGCGTGCTGTCGAGGACCAGGGGGCAGTCGAGTCCGGCGCTCCACGAAGGATCCGGGCCGATACCGAGGTAACGGAACGCGAACCGCGCGACTGTCTGCGCGACTTGGGGACTGACCGCGAAGGGGTAGCGGTGCAGATGCCGTTGCATGGCCTCGAAGGACATCTGGTCTTCGCAGGCCAGATGGATGGCCCCGGTGGCCTCGCAGAAAAGTGCCGCCACGATCGCCGCGGCGACATCCTGTTCGTGGACGACCTGCAGAGGCGGGGCCGGCGGTGGCAGGCGCGGGTAGATCGGCAGGCGCAAGGCCCCCCGTAGGAAGGGCTGGGCGTGGGCCCCGAGGATGATGTGGGGGCGCAGCCGCAGGGCGGAGAGCCCACCCTTTTCGGCGGCCATGACGATCTCTTCGGCAAGCACCTTGTCTTCGGCATACCGAAAGCCCGGCAGGGGCTTCATCTCGGCCGCTTCGGTGAGGGGGTCGCGGCTTGTCCCATAGACCGAGGCGCTCGAGAGATGGACGAGGCGCGTCTTGGGACCCAAAGCATCGAGCAAGGCCTGGGTCCCGCCCAGATTGATCGCCCGGGCCAGGGTGCGATTGCGCCGTTCGCGGCCCAGCGCACTTTCGATGACGACGAAGGCCATGTGGACTGCGGCATCGACTCCGCGTGCGGCGTGACCCAAGGCGGGGTCGCGGATGTCGCCGCATAGGACCCGCAGTTTGGGGTGATCGAGGTGTAGGGGCTTGCGATCGTGGGCGATCACCTCGCTTATGCGGGCGTCGGCGAGCAGCTGCGGGATGAGGACGCGCCCGAGACAGCCGGCTGCGCCCGTGATCAGGACGCGCACGATGGGAAGGCCGGCAGGACCTCCTCGCTCAAGAGGGTGAGGGCCTGGCGGTTCTGCTCGGTCGGGCTTGCCCCCGCGCCCACCGCGCAGAGGAGATGATCGACCCCGGCGTCCGCGTAGGCGCGCAGGCGCTTGCGACAGTGTTCCGGGTCGCCCGCCACCACCATGCCGAGCCGCTCCAGAATGGGGAGATTCACGCCGCCCTTCAATAAGGGCGCAAGCGCCCCGAACCTCCGGTAATACTCATAACCATCCTGCAGTCGCGCCAAGAGCGGTGCGGTGAGCCGCAAGAGCTCACGATAAAACCAGGTGATATTGGTGCGGGCGATGGCGCGGGCTTGCCGGCCGTCGGCAAGACAAAAGATCCCAAGCGTCATCCCGACGCGCGGCGGGCGCACGGGATGCGGGCCGTGATGTTTGGCGTAGGCGGCACGGTAACGGCGGATGTCTTCCTTGACCATGAACCAGGGCTTGAAGGGGCCGGCGAGCACCCCGAGGCCCAGACGCGCGGCAAGTTCGAAGCTCTCCGGGCTCACCGCCGCCATCCACAGCGGCGGGTGGGGCGTCTGGATCGGACGCGGACGCACCGCGATATCCGCGAACCGGAAATGCCGCCCCGCGAATTCGATCGGTCCGGGGTCGGTGAACGCCTTAATCAGGATCTCCAGACCCTCGTCCATGAGCCCGCGGCTGTCTTCGGTGCGCACGCCGAAGGCCTCATATTCCTTGGGCGAGAATCCGCGGCCGACCCCAAGCTCGAGCCGCCCCCCACAAAGAATGTCGAGAGTCGCGGCCCGTTCGGCCACATGCAGGGGGTGGTGGTAGGGCAGCGGCACGATGCCATGGCCTAACCGGATGCGCTGCGTCCTCTGCGAGGCGGCAGCCAGGAACAGATCGGGTGCCGAGCTATGCCCGTACTGGGGCATGAAGTGGTGCTCGGTGAGCCATACAGTCCCAAACCCCAACTGATCGGCGAGCGCGATCTCTTCGAGGGTCTCCTCGTACACCTGCCGCTCACTGCGCCCGGCGAAGTCCGGCACCGCCAGCTCATAGAAAAGATCGAACTCCATCGGCCCCCCGAAGCCCTTGGAGGCCCCATGGCTGGGCATTGTAATCGCGGAGGAGTGGCAGGTCGACGCGCACCCCGCACCTTTCGAGCGCGCCGGAGATCGTCCGCTCGATACCTGTGCCCCGGATACTGAGGGTGCGGAGCATGGCGCGAGCGCGGTAAACGCGCGGAATACCCCGGGTTCTCGACGGGCCGCCAGGCGTGGACTCGGGCGTGCCTTAGGCGCGCAGCTATGATGCTGCCTCGAATCCGCCCACCACCAATGCCCAACATCGCTCAATGGGCGGCAGTCTCGAAAAGCCGCCAGAGATTCGCCCTCGCCGACCGCCCGACCGCGCATAAGGGGGGGCAGCAACGCACCTGGCTTTCTCTCGCCATTTGCGGGCCGCCCGTAGCGCGGCGCTCATCAATGCGTGGCGGCGATCGTAGACTGAGAAAGGCTTCCCGGATTATATCTTTTTTGGCATACTGAGATTATGATATGGGCGGTCGAAACCCTGGATGAAACCGTTGATGCGGAGGTCGAGGCCTTGCCCGAAGACATGCGGGCGAGGCTCGCGCGTATCGCAAAGCTCATCGAGGAGAAGGGCCTGGAGCGTGTGGGCGAGCCGCATGTGAAGCCTATTGAAGGCCGTATTTGGGAAATGCGGCTGAAGGGTCGCAGCGGAATTTCGCGGGCGCTGTATGTAACGGCCGCGGGCCGGCGCGTGGTGATTGTGCGGGTCTTCGTGAAGAAGACGGAGAAGACGCCACGGCACGAGATAGATCTGGCACTGGCTCGCGCGAAATCGATTCGATGATGGAGGTGCGCAATGGCACGCATAACTGAGATGCACAAGAAGTGGCTGAAAGAGCCGAAGTACAAGAAGGCTTACGATGCGCTTGAGGAGGAGTTTGTCCTGGCGGGTGCCGTCATGGACGTGCGCAACCGCGCCGGTCTGACGCAAGAGGAACTAGCCCGGAGGATGGGCACGACACAGCCCGTCGTCGCCCGGCTGGAAAGCGGGCGCTCCCGTCCGTCCATGCGGACGCTGGAGCGCCTGGCGGAGGCAACCGGATCTCGTTTGCTCATCAGCTTTGAGCCGCTTGAAACGAAGGGACCTGCGAGCCG
>JAJYHM010000015.1:17550-22026 GCA_021784755.1 Pseudomonadota bacterium | reverse complement strand
CGACCACCTGATTAAAAGTCAGATGCTCTACCGACTGAGCTAACGGCCCCAAAAGCCGGTCATTATTGTGATTGCCGGGGGCTCTGTCAAATAAGCGCCGGATCCGCGACACCGGCCTCGGCAAATCCCTTCGCCCGCAGCCTACAGGCATCGCATACCCGGCATGGGCGGCCAGCCTCTTTCGGGGCGTAGCAGGAAAGTGTCAGACCGTAATCGACCCCGAGCTCCATGCCGGCCTTGATGATCTCGGCCTTGGTAAGGTGCAACAAGGGGGCGTGGACGTGAAATCGCGCCCCTTCGACCCCCGCCTTGGTCGCAAGATTGGCGAGATCCTCAAAAGCCGCCAAGTATTCGGGTCGACAATCCGGGTAGCCGGAATAATCGACCGCATTTACGCCGATAAAAAGATCCTGCGTGCCGAGCACCTCGGCCCACCCGAGGGCCACGGCCAAAAACACGGTATTGCGGGCCGGCACATACGTGATCGGAATACCCGTCGTAGGCGCTTGCGGGACCGACAAAGCAAGATCGGTAAGGGCCGAGCCACCGATAAAGCCCATGCCAAGCGCCGCCACGCGGTGTTCGTGGGCGCCGCCGGCCCGCGCCACGGCGGCGGCTGCCAGAAGCTCATTCTTGTGCCGCTGCCCATAATCGAACGACAGGGCATAACACCGGTATCCCGCCCTGCGCGCCATGGCCAGGGTCGTTGCCGAATCCAGCCCCCCCGACAATAAAACCACCGCAGTCTTGTCACCGGCCACGGGCATCCCCCCACAGGACCTTATGCAACTGGATCTGGAAGCGCACCGGAAGCCTGTCGCGCAATACCCAATCGGCGAGGGTTCGCGCCTCTAGGCCCTCCTGGACCGGTGAAAACAGGACGTCACACCGAGCGGCCAGCTCGTATTTTTCGACCGCCTCGCGTGCCCATTCGTAGTCCCCGACACTGGTAATCACGAACTTCACCTGGTCCTCGCGCCGCAGTCGATCCAGATTCGTGTAGAGATTGCGGGGCGATTCACCAGACCCGGGCGTCTTCAGGTCCAGCACCACGCTCACACGCGGATCGACCCCCTCGGTCGAAAGTGCCCCGCTCGTCTCGAGCGAGACCTCGTAGCCACGATCGCAGAGCGCTTGGAGAAGCGGCAAGACGGCGGGCTGCGCCAAGGGCTCGCCACCTGTGACCGTAACGAAACGCGGTGAGTAGGCACCCACTTTATCGAGAATCGTATCGCGCGCCATGCGCTCACCCCCCTGAAAGGCGTAAGCGGTATCACAGTAACGACAACGCAACGGGCAACCGGTAAGGCGCACGAACACCGTGGGCCAACCCACTGTGCGCGTCTCGCCTTGCAGGGAATAGAATATTTCGGTAATGCGAAGCTCGTACCGCATGGCCTATTTTACCGCGGGGCGGCCGTCGATGCGACGACCCGTGAGCACAACCCTTAGTGCGCCTTCCCAGGAGCCCCGAGATTTGTGAGCGAGTTGCGTGCGACCTGCGCTGCCATCGTCCCCGGATACCGGGCGATGAGCCCCTTCCAGGTGGTCCGCGCCTTGTTCGGGTGCCCTTGCCATTTCGCGATATAGCCCATCTTCAAAAGGGCGTTTGGCACTCTCTTGCTCTGCGGATACCCATCCACGAGCGCCTTGAAGGCCTGCTCGGCACTCGGATAGTCACGCTCCACATAATCGGTCTCAGCCACCCAGTACTGGGCCCTGGCTGCCCGTTTGTCGTGGGGGTGCGCCTGCAAGAAGGCCTGGAAGGCCGCCACCGCGTGCCGGTAGCGCCCGGCCCGCAGGAGGTTGAAGGCCTTGTCGTACATCTTTTGAGCGCCACCGCGTTCCGCGCTTGATGTCGATCCCGCGCCCGTACCGGTCCCCGATGTGCTCGCAGGCGGGCCGCTTGGTGCTGAGGGCGTCACGACTGTAGGCCCAGACGTGTCGGGAGGAATCACGGTCACACCTGAACCGGAAGATCCAGCGGTGTTACCGGCTGCGTCCGGTGGGCTTTGTGGCGCCACCCCAGCGGCGGTGCCCGCCCCCCGCGCATGGCGCAGCTGCCGGTCGAAATCCGCAAAAAACGCCTGCTGCTGCTGGCGTAGACGACTGATCTTGTGATTCTCGATTTCGACTTGGTTCTCGAGGCTGCGGAGTTGCTCGCGGATTGCGCGCAGCGTCTCCATAAGGCTCAAAAGGCCTGCGCGCGAAGACGGGTTGGCCCCGTCAGTAGGAATGGAGATGATGGGCGGCTCACGATCATGAGCAATGGTGGGGACCGTCACGATCCCCACCACCGCCAGCGCTGTCCCCCAAAAAACCCTGGACCGCGCGCCCATGAGCCTTACTTGCTGGCGAAGTACTTGTAGTTGAAATAGACGCGACGATTCTTGGCCCACGCCGCCCTATCATGGCCCATGGCCAACGGCCGCGACTTACCAAACGAGATGGTCGCAAGCTGGCTGCCCGAAACGCCCAAAACTTCCAGCATATGCTTCACTGCATCGGCGCGACGCCAGCCAAGCGCCATGTTGTACTGCGCCGTGCCCCGCTCGTCGGTATTGCCTTCCAGGCGAACATGGACGTTCGGATGGGCTTCGAGGTAGCTTGCATTCTTCTTGACGATTTTGCGATTGACACCGCTGATCGTGGCGCTATTCGTGCGGAAATGCACCATATGCGAGAAGCTGTTCAAAGACGAACCGCTGTTGGCGCCGGCCATCCCTGTTCCCTGCATGCTGCCATTCTGTCCCGCACCGCTTGCCTGAGTACTTGTACCGCGCGACGCCGTCGCCGACGCCCCGTGTGGTTTTACCGCCTTATTGCCCGCGCAACCCGCCAGAGCGGCGAGCCCGACTACCACGAGCATGCCTTTATTCATTTTCATTGCACCACTCCTTCCTTCAATCATTAATTGTCATTACGGGTGACGAAACGGCGACCAAGCAGGATCAGTAACATCCCCCCCTCTCAACCCCAGTATACGATGACCACGGCCGTTTAGCGAAACCGTTGCCAGAACCCTGTGGTCCGCCACCACCGTGCTATACAGAATTTCCTGCCCGTTTGGCGCAAACGTCGGGGATTCATCAAGGCTTGTGGCAGTCAAAAGCTCCAAGGTTGAGTCCGCCAACTCAAACACTGCTGCATGATACTGGCCCGCGCGCCGACTTACCAGCGTCAGCCATTTGCCATTCGGGGAAAACGAGGCATCGGCATTGTAGCGACCACTAAAGGTCAAACGCTCTTTGTCGCCTCCATCGGAAGTCATCTCATAGATCTGGGGGCCCCCGCTGCGGTTCGACGTAAAGACGATATGACCACCACCGGGAGACCAGGAGGGCTCGGTGTTGATGTTCGGTCCAAAGGTCAACTGCCGCAAGTGTCCGGTCGCCACATTCATGACATAGATCTCAGGATAACCGCTCTTCGAGAGACAGAGCGCCAGATGCGCGCCGTCCGGGGAAAACGCAGGGGCGCCATTCAGGCCATGGAAAGCCGCTACCCGCCGGATCTGCCCGGTCGCCACGTCTTGGATATACACCGCAGGCCACCCTGTCGCAAACGACACATACGTCAAGCGGTGTCCATGAGGCGACCAACGGGGCGACATGATCGGTTCACGGGAACGCAGAATGACGTGCCGGCCATGCCCCTCGGCATCAGCCACCTCGAGCTTATATAAATAGTGGCCAGGGGCGCCTGCGGGATACATCCGGACGAAAGCGATGCGGGTATTAAACACCCCGCGCACACCGGTCCAATGCTGATAGACGATGTTGGCGATCGTATTGCCCACAGCGCGTAGCTGCGCTGGGGATACGACGTACCGCAAGGCCTGCAATTGTGTCCCACCGTTGACATCGTAGAGCCGAAAACCCACGTCGACCCGCCCGCCTGGCTGCCTCTGCATGTGCCCGATCAGAAGGCCGCCCACCTTCAGGAGGCGCCAGTCATTGAAATGGCCTTCGACCTCGCGGTCGTGGTGGGGTTGCGCAAGATAATCATGGCTCGGTAGAACCTTAAACCACCCGCTCCCCTCGAGATCCTTCCGGACCACTGCCGAGGGCCAGACGTCCTCGGGCCAACCCTTCTGGCCCCCGAATGGGACAATGGCGATGGGGAATTCCCGGCCGTAGCCGTGATTGATATGGATGGTGACTGCCCACACCGGTAGGGCCGACAAGGTAATCAACAAGGCCGCAAGACGCGATCCAAAACGGTTCATGGCGAGGTTCCTTTAGGCGCCGCAAAGACAAACGTCAATGGGTTCAAATAGCGAAACTGACGCGCTGAGCGCGGGACCGGCAAGGGCGCGGCGTTATAGATCGCTGTAATAACCGAACGATCGAAGACCGGGTTGCCACTACCGCGCACAATACGGGCGCTCAGCACCTGACCGCCCGCTATGAGATGCACCAATACAGTGCAGTGCAGGCCTTTCGCTCCAGGGACCGCGACCCAGGCGGCGCTCAC
>JAJYHM010000015.1:0-17231 GCA_021784755.1 Pseudomonadota bacterium | reverse complement strand
GCCTTGGCTAAAGCCTGCGCCTTGGCCCGAGCTTGTGCCTTGGCGCGGGCCCGCTCCAGTGCCTTTTGGCGGGCGCGGGCTTCAGCGCGCTGCGCCACAGACGGCCCCGGAGCGGGCATCGGACGCACAGCCGGGGGCGCGGGGGCCTTGTGGGGCCGCAGCGCAGGCAGCGTCGGACGGGGCATGGGCGGCGCGCCGACCATGAAAGCGTGGATTACGTGGGGACCCGCCTTGACGACGTAGGAGGTATCGAGTTCGCTGAAACGGAAACTCACTGCCAGAAACGCCAGTACCGCGAGATGCACGAGTACCGCGTAGACCGCCGCGCGCGCACGCCCTGGCACCTCTCGAGCGTGGATGTCCATCGCTAGTGTCCGCGGGTCTTGGTCATAAGGCCCACACTCGGGGCGCCGGCCCGTTGCAAGAGCACCATGGCCGCCACGACATCCTGGTAGGGCACGGCACGATCACCGCGAATCAGAATCGGTGTGTGGGGGCGTAGCCGCAGAAGGCCCCGGGCGCGCCTTTCCAAAGCGGCGGGCGTCACCGGGTGGCCATCCAAAAAGTACCGTCCGGCGGCATCGACCGTCACGATCAATACCGCCCGATGGGGGCTGGGTATGGAACGTGCCGCCGCCTGCGGGAGCTTCACCTTGACGCCGCGCTTCAAGACCGGGGCCGTGACGACGAAAATGATGAGCAAGACGAGCATGACATCGACATAGGGGACGATGTTGATCTGGCTCATGAGCCGCGTGCGTGGACGGCGATGGTATTTCATGCCGGAGCCTTGGCAACGTACGCTTGACGCTGCAGCACGCTCGAGAACTCCTCCAGGAAGATTTCATAACGGGAGGCCAGCCGATCGGTGTCATCGGCGTAGCGGTTGTAGGCGATGACCGCGGGAATGGCCGCGAAAAGCCCCATGGCGGTGGCAACCAGGGCCTCCGAAATCCCTGGCGCAACGTGTGCCAACGTCGCCTGCTGCATGTTACCAAAGGATTGGAATGCCGACATGATGCCCCACACCGTCCCGAAGAGACCGATGTAGGGGCTCGTCGAGCCGACCGTGGCGAGAAACGAGAGATTGGTGCCGAGGTAATCGATCTCGCGAGTCAAGGCTACACGCATGGCCCTCTGGACACCCTCAAGGATATCCATAGGCGCTATGCCCTTCTGCTTTTCGAGGCGTGTGTACTCCCGGAAACCCGCCACGAATACGCTCGCGGTCCCGGCGAGCTTGTCCTCGTTGCGCGCGAGCTCCGCGTACATATGATTGACATTCGCGCCGCGCCAGAATGTATCTTCGAAGCGCTCGGCCTCCCGATAGGCCTTCTTCAAAATGAACCATTTCCGGAAGATCATCGTCCACGAGACGATCGATACGACCAGCAGGATCAACATCATGAGCTGTACAACTAGGCTCGCGTGGTCCACCATGGACCAGAGGGTAATCCCCTGATGGGAAGCGGCGACTCTCAAGACACTCTCCTTTACGAGGCGGATACTTCCGCCAAAACCTGCATCAATTCCCGAGGCAGCCTTCGCGGCGCGAAGGTCTCGGAGTCCACGCACACCACATCGATCTTGCCCGTGCACACACACTCCGCCTGGCGCCAGCAGTCCTGCTGGAACGTGAGGCTCGCCCCACGAATCGACAGCGGATCGGCCGTGACACGCAAGACGTCGTCGAGACGCGCCGGCACGCGAAACTCCAGCGCGACCGAGCGCACCGCGAATAAGACCCCTATTTTCAGTGCCAGTTCATGCGGTCCTCCGAGCCGCGCGCGTAACCATTCGTTGCGCGCGCGCTCCATGAAGCGGAGATAATTCGCGTAGTACACGACCCCGGCGGCGTCGGTGTCGCCGTAATAGACCCGAACCTCGATCCCAAAACCTGCGGGCGGAGCCCCCGCGGCGTTCATGGGCCGCCCCCGGAGGGCGCGGCAAGTCCGAAAAGATGGAAGGTGCGGGGCGTGGCCATGCGACCGCGCGGCGTCCGCATGAGGTACCCCTCCTGAATCAGAAAGGGCTCGACGACGTCCTCGATCGTGCCGCGTTCCTCGCCTATGGCAGCGGCCAGATTGTCGACGCCCACGGGCCCCCCCTGAAAGGTATCCGTCACCGCCCACAAGAGTCGGCGATCGAGACTGTCCAAACCCCGGTTGTCGATATCGAGCATCTTCAGGGCCTCACGGGCGACGGTCTCGGTAAGCACACCGTCACCGCGCACCTGCGCAAAGTCGCGGGCGCGCTTCAGAAGTCTATTGGCAATGCGTGGGGTCCCGCGTGCGCACGAGGCCAAGGCCCGCACCCCGGCCTCCTCGGTACCCAGTCCAAGCAGGCCCGCGGAACGCGCCACAATGCGCGACAGATCCTCGGCCTCATAGAATTCCAGGCGCTCGACGATACCGAAACGGTCACGCAGGGGCGAGGTGAGGAGTCCCGCGCGCGTGGTGGCCCCGATCAGTGTGAAAGGCGGCAGACTCAGTTTGATAGACCGCGCCGCCGGCCCCTCGCCGATCAGAATATCGATCTCGAAATCCTCCATGGCCGGATACAAAATCTCTTCGACTACGGGACTCAATCGATGAATCTCGTCGATAAAGAGAACGTCATGGGCCTTCAAGTTGGTCAACAAAGCCGCGAGATCCCCAGCCCGCTCGAGCACGGGTCCCGAGGTCTGGCGCAAGGACGCCCCCATTTCGGCGGCAATGATATGGGCGAGCGTGGTCTTACCAAGACCCGGAGGGCCGAAGAGCAGGACGTGGTCGAGCGATTCACGACGACCCCGGGCGGCTTCGAGAAAGATCTCGAGCTTTTCCCGCAGCCGCGGCTGGCCGATATAGTCCACGAGCCGTTGCGGGCGCAAGCTCACTTCCTGGGCGCGTTCCTCCGCGGACCCCTCAAGCGAAGTCAGCCGTTCGGTTTCGATCATCGAACCATTCCCTTCAGCGCCTCGCGAATCAACGCCTCACCAGTGCCGGCGGCCCCCACGGCCTTCTCGGCCCGCTCGACGGCGGCTTGCGCCTCGCGCTCATTGTAACCGAGCGCCTGCAAGGCACTCATGGCCTCGTCTCGTCGACTCGGCGCCGTTCGTCCGGTCGCCGGCACTTTGCCGCTCAGCTCCACGAGCAGGCGCTCGGCGGTTTTGCGACCGATACCCGGCACCCTTGTCAGTCGTGCCACACTGCCTTCATGCACGCACGCCGCCAACTCTGCGTCGCTCAAGCCCGACAAGAGCGCCAAAGCGACGCGCGGACCCACGCCATTGACCTTCAGGAGAAGCCGAAACCAGGCGCGGCGCTCGGCGGTCAGGAAGCCGTAGAGGAGATGCGCATCCTCGCGGACCACGAGGTGGGTGTACAACACGACCTCGCCCGATGCCGGCAACTCCGCAAAGGTCGAGAGCGGCAGATCGACCTCATAGGCCACTCCCTGGACCTCGAAAAGGACCTGGGGAGGACACCGCTCGATGACGATGCCCCGCAATCGGCCGATCATCGCGACAGCGCCCGCGCGCGCGCAGCAAGACCCTGGCTCGCATGGAGGTGACAAAGGGCGCAGGCCAAAGCATCGGCCGCATCGGCCGATGGACGCGCGGACAAGCCCAGCAGCGCGCGCATCATATGCTGCACTTGGTCTTTCCCCGCGTGGCCTACGCCCACGGTGGCCTTTTTGATCTGCAGGGCAGTGTACTCATGGACCGGAAGACCGGCCCCCGCCAAGGCCACCAGGACCGCCCCGCGCGCCTGCCCAAGCTTCAGGGCACTATCGGGGTTGCGCGCGAAAAACACCCTCTCGACCGCACAGACATCGGGCTTGTAGCGCTCGATCACCTCGGCAAGACCCGCAAAAATCCGGTGCAGACGCTCGGCGACGGTGCCGGACAAGGACACCACGACACCACACGCCACATAGACCGGCCGCCCTCTCTGATCATCGAGTATACCGAATCCCGTGCGCCGCGACCCCGGGTCTACGCCCAAGACCCGCATCATACGCGCCCTCTAGGCCGATTCCTCCACGAAGACGGCGTTTGTGTAGACCGTTTGGACATCGTCGAGGTCCTCCAACGCCTCCAGAAGTTTCATGACCCGCTCCGCGTCCTCGCCCGCGAGCACCACATCGGTCAAGGGCCGAATGACCGTTTCCGCCGACGAGGGCGTAAAACCCCGGCCCACGAGCCCCTCCCGAACGCTCTGCATCTTCTCGGGCGCCGTCAGGACCTCGATCCCCTCGTCAGGCACCGCGGCGATATCGTCCGCCCCGGATTCCAGGGCGGCCTCCAACAAGGCGTCCTCGTCCCCATCCGGAAAAACCAGCACGCCCCGCTTTTCGAACAGATAGGCCACCGACCCCTCGGTCCCCAGATTGCCGCCATGCTTACTGAAGGCATGGCGCACCTCGCCTGCGGTACGATTGCGATTATCGGTCGTGCAGGCCACGAGCACCGCGGCGCCCGAAGGCCCGTAACCCTCGTACTGGATCTCCTCGTAATGCGCGCCCTCCAATTCCCCCGTGCCACGCTTTATCGCCCGCTCAATGTTGTCCTTGGGCATGTTTTGCGCAAGCGCGCGGTCGATCGCAAGCCTAAGGCGCGGGTTATGGGACACATCGCCGCCCCCGACCCGCGCGGCGATCGTGATCTCGCGGATCAACTTCGTGAAAACCTTACCGCGTTTGGCGTCCTGGACGCCCTTGCGAAACCGAATATTGGCCCATTTACTATGGCCGGCCATACACTGATCCTCTCAATCCCGAAAAACGCCCCGGCGCTATATACGTGCTTATCGCACGCGACCGCATGGCTCACGACGAGACCCGCGTGCGACACCGGCAACGCTACCGCATCACGCACGCCCCGTAAACGGGTCTCGATCCCCCCAAGGATGCCATTGTACGCGCCCCCCTCAGCCAATAGCCCGCTCATCGCGGGGCTTGGCGCCACTCACACTATCAGGCCTGGACCACATGGAAGCGCACATTCCGGATGAGAAGCATACGCCGCCACCCCCAACAGAGGGCGCCGAAGGGTGCACCGGTAGAGGCAGCGCGCCGGGCATCTCGCGCGCGTCATGCGGATTCCCGCAGAGCGACCGGTCGCGAAGGAGAAGACATGCAGACCGTCACGGGCGCGGCGCCATGCGCCACTTAAGCCGTGGGCGCGGACGACGGCGATGTCACGGCGACAGGAATCCCCGTTCATGACCGAGGGTTTCGAGCGCCCAGCGATTACTGGGGGAGGTGACGCGCGCCACGGCCAAGGGCCACGCCAACCACTCATATTCCTCATGCTCGGCCGCATGCAACGTCACGCCCACTCGATCCGGCAATTCCAACGAAAAGACGTGCTCGGTATTGTGCAGCGTACCCGGACTGTAGCGGTGCCGCCACTGCGGATAGATCTCATAGCTGTGGCTTACCGCCCAATCGCGCCAACCCCGGTCGGCTGCGATCCCGGTCTCTTCCCACACCTCGCGGCGGGCGGTCGCGAACTTATCGCCCTCCGCCCACTCAAGACTGCCCGTCACCGACTGCCAGAACGCCACGTGATCGGCCCGCCGCAGCAGCAACGCTTCACCCGGCGTGGTGAAGATCACCACCAGCACCGACTCCGGGCGCTTGAAAGATGGCGACATGCCGGCAGTCACGACTTAGACCTTGGGGGCGGTACTCTGGAGCGCCAAATCCGCGAGCTGTTGGGCGGAAACCGTCGATGGGGCCTCCGTGAGAGGGCAGGTCGCCTTCTGGGTCTTGGGAAAGGCGATCACATCACGGATGGACTCGGTGCCCGCCAATAGGGCGCTCAGGCGGTCGACCCCGAAGGCGAGCCCACCGTGGGGGGGAGCGCCAAAGCGCAGGGCGTCGAGCAAGAATCCGAACTTCTCACGCGCCGTGGCCTCGTCTATCCCAAGCACCCCGAACATCTGCTCCTGCAGCCTTTGTTCATGAATACGAATCGAGCCGCCACCCACCTCCGTACCATTCAACACGATATCGTAGGCCCGCGCGCGCACGCGCCCAGGGTCGCTCGTGAGATACGCGGCATCCTCGGGTTTCGGGGCCGTGAAGGGATGGTGCACCGCCTGAAACCGCCCATGCGCCTCGTCGTATTCGAAGAGCGGGAAGTCGACCACCCAGAGAAGGCGCCAGCCTTCGGCCACGAGACCCCGGTCGGTCCCCAAGCGTAGCCGCAAGGCGCCCATGGCCTCATTCACCACGCGCGCGCTGTCGGCCCCGAAAAAGAGCAGGTCCCCGGCCACGGCCCCCGTGCGCGCGAGAATTTCCCGCACCACGGCGCCATCCAGAAACTTCAGAATCGGGGACTGCAGCCCGTTTTCGCCGACCGGGTCGTTCACCTTGATGTAGGCAAGTCCCTTGGCACCGAACCCCGCCACAAAGGCCGCGTAATCATCCAAGGCCTTACGCGAGAGGTCCGCGCCGCCCGGCACCCGCATCACGACCACGCGCGCGGCCGGATCGGCAGCGGCAGCGGCAAATACCTTGAACTCCACATGCCGCACGATGTCCGCTATATCCACGAACTCAAGGGGGTTGCGCAGATCCGGCTTGTCGCTTCCAAAACGGCGCATCGCCTCGGCGTACGAAAGTCGCGGCAGCGGGGTCGCAATGTCCACGCCGATAGCCTCACGGAACACCGTTTTCACAAGCCCCTCCATGAGCCCCAGAATCCCCTCCTCATCAAGGAACGAGGTCTCGATATCAAGCTGGGTGAATTCGGGCTGGCGGTCCGCGCGCAAATCTTCGTCGCGGAAACAGCGGGTCACTTGGTAGTAGCGCTCGAAACCCGCCACCATGAGGATCTGCTTGAACAGCTGCGGTGACTGCGGCAAGGCAAAGAACTGCCCGGGATGAGTGCGGCTTGGCACAAGATAATCGCGCGCGCCCTCCGGCGTCGAGCGGGTCAACATCGGAGTCTCGATCTCGATGAAGTCCTGGTCCTCAAGAAAGCGGCGCGCCGCGCGGATCATGCGGTGGCGCAGCTGCAGATTCTCACGCATCACCGCGCGCCGCAGGTCGAGATAGCGGTACTTGAGGCGCACGGCCTCGCTAATTTCCGGCTCATCCAGGGGAAACGGCAAGGTATCGGAGGTATTGAGGATTGTAAGCCCCGTCGCATCGATCTCGAACTCGCCTGTGGCGAGGTCGGAGTTTTCGGTTCCGGGGGGGCGCCTGCGTAGCGTGCCCTCGACCTCCACCACATACTCGCTGCGTATGTCCTCAGCGCGCGCGAAGATCTCCGGCCGGACGGGGTCGAAGACCACCTGAACGAGGCCACTGCGATCGCGCAGGTCCACAAACAGGATGCCGCCGTGATCGCGCCTGCGCTGCGCCCAGCCACAGACCACCACCGCCGCGCCGGCTCCGAGCGCGGGCAATTCTCGACTCAAGTGTGTACGCATAAGACCCTAGGCCGTGGCCCTCTTGGACGCCGGGGCGGCGCCCTTCCTCGGTAGGCCGGGGACGACCATACCCATCGAAAGGATCATGCGCAAGCCCTCATCCACGCTCATCTGTAATTCCACGACATCCTTTCTCGGGACCATGAGAAAGAAGCCCGAGGTCGGGTTGGGCGTGGCCGGGACGAAGACGCTCACAAGCTCGGTCCCGATAGCATTAGCCGCCTCCGGCAGACCCTCCCCGGTCAGGAACGCGAGTGTCCAGCACCCCGGGTGCGGGTAGGGCACGAGCACAACCGTGCGGAACGAATTGCCTGCCCCCGACATGAGCGACTCCAGCAACTGCTTCACACCCGAATACAAGGACCGCACGAGCGGAATCCGTGCAAGCAGGGCCTCGCCTACTCCGAGCAGACGCTGACCCACGAGATTGGCGGCCACGGCCCCCGTGGCGAGCACTGTGATAAACACGAGGGCCACCCCGAGCCCCGGAATGTCGTGCCCTAGCCAATGGTTTGGCTGGGCCTCCTCGGGCAAGATCTGCAGCAGACGGTCGGCAAAGTCGACGAGCGATTCGATGACGAGGAACGTCACCCCAAGCGGCACCCAGACCAATAGGCCCGCCGTCAGGTACCGCCGAACCCGCCCCATTTAATGACAGCCGCAGCCGCCCCCGCCGCAAGCCGTGGCGGCCGCCGAGGCGGTGCCTTCGTCCTTGGCCTTATCCTCCCCCTTGCCCTTGCCGCGAAAATCGGTTGCGTACCAGCCTGAGCCCTTCAACTGAAAACCTGGCGCAGAGAGGCATTTCTTCAAGGCCGGCTTATGGCACGTGGGGCATTCAGTCGCCACCTCGCCTATCTTTTGCATCATCTCGGCGTGCTTGCCGCAGGCGTCACAAACGTACTCGTAGATGGGCATAAAACCTCGCGAATCAGTCAATCCGATACCCCTGAAATGGGGTCGATCGGCGGAAAATGCAACAGGGAGAGTATAGCGAAAAACGCCCAGGCCAGCACATGGGGACATCGTAAACCGCGAAAAACTCAGGAAACGGCTTTCCCTCGCGTTTTTTTATGCTAAGTTAATTGCGTTGTTCCCAACCTCAAATAGGATACCCATGGCAACGAAAAACAAGGCCCCAAGCAAAAAAGCGGCAAAGAAACCGATGTCGAAGTCGGAGCTCTTGTCTCACTTGGCGGACAAGACGAACCTGAAACGCAAAGAAGTCGGCGCTGTTTTCGACGAACTACTCACCGTCATCAAACGCGATATCAAAGGGGGTCCTGGGGTATTCAACTTGGCAGGCCTCATGAAGATCAAGGTGGTCCGCAAGCCGGCCACCCGCGCCCGGAAAGGGGTCAACCCCTTCACCAAAGAAGAGATGGTGTTCAAGGCCAAGCCTGCGCGCAACGTGATCAAGATCCAGCCATTGAAGACCCTGAAGGGGATTTTCTAAAACCTTCCGATCACGCACGACGGGCGGCCCGCGTGCCGCCCGTCCTCAAATCGCCCCGCCTTTGTTGCATACGCTCGTATCCCGCCCCGTCCCGCACGCGCGGTCGACCTCTCGTGCCGCAAGCGGCGCGTGCGCGTATTGCGACCGCATGAGTCGCGACCGGTTGATGCCACCTCTCCGGCACGAGATCAAAGACCGTCACGGCGCGCGACACCGCAGAATCCGCGACACAAAGCCTACGGCGGCGCTTAGATCCTTCCAAGAGCGCGGCTGCCCAGTGCGGTTCAAGAGGACCGCCCCTGGCCCGTTCCTTGCGGCTCGATCACCATGCGGTACCCCGATCCCGCCGCGTTGCCGCACAGGCACCAAGCAGACGATTATCGGGATTTTGCTCTTCCCGAGCCAAATGAGATCGGGGTGCTGTGTGGTTAGCGTTACAACGAAACACCTCGCCTCGCGTGTTAGGGGACGCCAAAAGCCTGTTTTTTTCCCAACACACTGTACATTTTCCATACTCGACTACGACTTCCTCGAGGCGAACTGCCGGCACTGATTGTTTGGTATACGGAATCGTGGAGCTTGGTATAATTCGTCAGCGGACACATGACTGCTGCAGAAACAGCCGGTCATACGCACGTGAGGCTCGACGGTTGAATATCAAGCGCAAGGAAGCAAGATGGGACCGAAACGCGAAGAGCAGGGAGCGAGGATGGCGAGTTGGGATGTTGTAGCCCAACAAATATCACAAGTGACAGGCAGGCCTTTCATAGCCCGCAACGTCCGTGATGCTCGGGTTTCGGCCTTGAATCGTACGACCATGCTAAGCGATGACAGCGAATCCTATTTCATCAAGCACAACGACCCCGACTTCATCGAGATGTTCAGGGCCGAGGCCTTAGGGCTGCATGAGATCGCCAACACACTCACCGTCCACGTCGCCCGGCCGGTGTGCTGGGGCGCCACGGATGAGATGTCCTACCTAGTCCTAAGGCACCTCGAGCTCTCCCCGCGGACGACCTCGGACGACATCGAGCTCGGCCGCACCCTCGCCGCCCTGCACGCCCGCCATTCCCCCTACTTTGGCTGGTATCGGGACAACAGCATCGGCACGAACCCGCAGATCAATACCCCTCATGCGGACTGGACGGCGTTTTTTCGGGAACGCCGCCTGCTCTTCCAGCTCGACCTGGCCGCACGCAACGGTTATGACGGCGCTTTGCAGGAGCAAGGCCATGAACTGGCGGACAGGATTCCGGATCTCCTCGCGGACCACAAGCCAACGCCCAGCCTCCTTCATGGGGATCTCTGGGCGGGAAATTGCGCTGCAAGCGGGCAGCGCCCTATCCTCTTCGATCCGGCGGTGTATTATGGAGACAGGGAGGCCGATCTTGCGATGACGGAACTCTTTGGTGGGTTCTCCCAGGCGTTCTACGCGGCGTACGAGGAGGCCGCGCCGCTCGAGACCGGGTATCAAGTGCGGAAAACGCTTTACAATCTTTACCATGTACTAAATCACCTGAACCTCGCAGGCGAGGGCTATCTCGGCCGGGCGCAACGCATGATGGCGCAGCTCTTGGCCGAGGTTGGGCATTAAACCAACCGCCCGCCGTCACCAATCGGGGTGGGCACGGGAGAGGCGCCATGCTAGTCAAAGACGTAATGACCACGAATGTAAGGACCGCCCGACGCGACACGCGGATTCGCGATGTAGCGATCTTGATGTGCTTTCACCGCATAAGCGGCCTGCCGGTCGTGGGCGATGACGGTGCGATCGTCGGCGTCATTTCAGAGAAAGACGTTCTGCGGGCGATGTACCCCAAGGTGGACGAGGCCTTGCGGCTCGCGCAGACGCCGCACTTCGAGGAACTGGAGGCCGAATACCGCGACGTATTGAACTTACACGTCGAGAGCCTCATGAGCCAGCGGGTGTTTACGGTGGCCCCGACCGACCCCATACTCCGGGCCGTGTCCGTGATGTTCGCGCATAAGATCCGTCGCATCCCGGTCGCCGACCATGGCCACCTCGTGGGCATTCTCAGCATAGGAGACGTCCACAAGGCGATCTTCAAGGAGACCTTCGACCGGGAATTCGGGCATGAAAATGCCCAGCTGGGAGATATCCAGGACCGGCGGCTTGTCTCGCCTTAGTCGTTCCCTGTGAGCGCGGACGGGGGTTCGGGGTCGGGCACCATGCGAAATTCGGTGCGCTCCTCGGTCCCCGGCGCGCCCTTCCCGCGCAGCTTGACGGCAAGCCGGAGTTCGTTGACAGAATCCGCATTACGCAGCGCGTCCTCGTAACTGATCGAACCGTTCTCGTAGAGATCGAACAAGGCCTGGTCGAAGGTCTGCATGCCCTGTTCGCGCGATTTGGCCATGGCCTCCTTCAAGGAATGCACCTCGCCCTTGAAAATCAGATCGGCCACCAAGGGCGTATTGAGCAAGATCTCCACGGCCGCCGCGCGGCCCGTTCCGTCTGCGCGTGGGACCAACCGCTGCGAGACGATCGCGCGCGTATTGAGCGACAGATCCATCAACAATTGATTGCGCCGCTCCTCCGGGAAGAAATTCACGATGCGATCCAGGGCTTGGTTTGCGCTATTGGCGTGCAAGGTTGCCATGCACAAATGTCCGGTCTCGGCAAAGGCAATGGCATACTCCATCGTCTCGCGGTCACGGATCTCGCCGATCAAGATCACGTCAGGGGCTTGGCGCAGCGTGTTCTTTAGGGCAGCGAACCAGTTATGGGTATCGGCCCCGACCTCGCGGTGCGTAATCAGGCAATTCTTGTGGCTGTGCACATATTCCACCGGGTCCTCTATGGTGATGATGTGGCCGTGGGAGTGCTCGTTGCGATAGTCGATCATCGCCGCGAGCGACGTCGACTTCCCGGACCCGGTCCCCCCCACAAGGATCACGAGGCCGCGCTTGGTGAGACACACGTCACGTAATACCGGCGGGAGCTTCAGGTCGTCAAATGTCGGGATCTTGCTTGTGATCGTCCGCAGCACAAGACCGACATGCCCTTGCTGCACGAAGATGTTAACGCGAAAGCGCCCGATATCAGGCGGGCTGATCGCAAAATTGCACTCCTTCTCCGCCTCGAATTCGGCCCGCTGCTTGTCATTCATGATGGCGTAGGCAAACGCCTTCGTGTGCATAGGAGTCAGGCGTTGCTGGCCGGCGGGCGTCATCTTGCCATCAAGCTTGATAGCAGGAGGGAAATCGACCGACAGGAAGAGATCCGAGGCCTTTTTGGTCAACATGAATCGCAACAGGCCATGGAGGCCTGTGGTAGCTTGTTCGGGCGTCATGACATCCTCTATGCAAAAAATAATGCGCGAGCGCCCGACCGCGAGTCGTAGGGGCGACTGCCGGACCTCCCTTTAAGGGTAGTCGTCAAACACGCAAAGGAAAAGCCAGCCCATCGGTCCGATGGAGACCTTACGGCACTCCAAAAGGCCTGCGCGAACCGGGGGTCGAAGCCTCCACGGCCGCGCGTCATAGAACGCCCAGAGACCATGAACAACGGCCATTCCCCTTAAGAGGGCTTAGGCGAGCAGGCCCGCGACCGCCGCGCTCAGGGCGTCGGCCGCGGGCAGGCCGGGAGGCAGAGCCGCACAGCGCGCGTAGTGTTCAGAAAGCGCCGCGAAAGAGCGATCGATACGCCCGCAGACCAAGTACACGGGCCGCCCCAGACGGCGCGCCCGGGCTGCCACGAGTTGCGGCCCCTTGCCATAGCCCGTCTGGGCGTCGCAGGCGCCCTCACCCGTGAGTACCAGGCTTGCCTGTCGAATCGCCAGCGAAAGACCTGTCAAACGCGCAACAGCTGCGGCGCCTGGGACGAGACGCGCCCCCAGCAGGGCGCAGGCGAAGCCCAGCCCGCCTGCAGCACCCGCCCCGGGACGGGTGCGCACAGAAGCCCCGAAAGCGACCTCCAGGTGATCCGCGGCCCAGCGCAAACGCCGGTCGATATCGCCAAGATCCGCGGGATCGGCGCCTTTCTGCACGGCGAAAGCGATTGCGCCGGATGGACCGACAAGGGGGTTCAGAACATCGACCAGAACGAAAAGCTGGGTACGCGCGATCCTCGGATCGAGACCTGCCAAATCCACCGTATGGATCCGTTCCAGAGCCTCCAGATCGGCCCGCAGTATTCCCGCAAACCGCACACCGAGCCCGGCCAAAAGCCCTGCTCCGGCGTCACAGGTGGCGCTGCCGCCAAGGCCCAGATAGACGGTGCGCACCCCGCGATCGAGGACATGGCCCAGGAGCCGGCCCAGTCCTTCGGTGGATCGCGACGACAGGGGGCAATGGGGGTCTTGGGCGAGACCTATAATCCGCGCGCTTTCGATCAGGGCTATCGCTCCGCGCCGACTACGGACAAGCCCGAAGGGTGCGTGTATCAGGCGACCACAGCTATCTTGGGTCTCGAAAAAATGCGTCTCGGCCCGCAAGGCCCGTGTAAGCACATCGAGCGTGCCGTCCCCACCGTCCGGCAGGGGCCTCAGGATCACGGCGCGGCCCGGACAGGCCTGCGCCACGCCGCGCGCCATGGCCTGCGCCGCCTCCAATGGGGACAAGGTCCCCTTGAAGGCGTTGGGTGCGGCAACTACCGGCGCGTGATCCACAAAAGCAGCGTCAAGACCACGCTCAATAGGAGGGATGCGGCCCACAGGACATGGATGCGGACATCGCCTACGCGAAAAACGAAATCCCCAGACAGGCGCCGCCCCGGGAGACGGTCGAGCATCTCCCACGCCAAGCCTGCGACGATCAGAACGATCCCAGATACCAGAAGCAACCGTCCCACGCCACCCCCCCTCGCGCCGCACCCTCAGCCTTTAGCATGTGGCGCGGGTGTCACCTGCGCCAGACTCGCGGCAACCTTCCGCACATCATAGGGCCTGGCGATGACGACGACAAACCCATAATCGCGAGGATTGACCATTTACCGGGTCGTTGCCATAACCGCGCGACACAGAGAAAGCGTGGTACCGGAATGGGTGCATTTGATTGGGGTCTTCAGGAACTGAAACGGTTGGGGCAAGAAGTGTCCCGCAAGATCTATAGCGCCCAACAGGCGAGCCGGGAAACACAAGAGCTTCCCCCTGCCCGCCAATCTGCGCAAAGCCATGCGACATCCGGCCCGATTACACGCCAAGGTGGCGCGGCAACGGAGGGACGTCTTACACCAAACCAGCGCTGGGTTGATTGCGCGGTTTGGGGCTTTACCCACGGAAATGCTGGGCGAGGCGAATAGGGTACACAGCGGTGGCGCTCGCAAAAAGGGACTGAACCGCCAGATTCACGCCGCCCTGCAGGCGGCGTTTCTCGCAATGATCAGGACCACAGCGGAAGAGACTGGGTCTTGGTATGAGGGAGCGCCGACGCGGAAGGTGAAGCCCGCACAACGCTGTCATGGGCCATGCGGCCCACAATGTGCGTGCCGGACATTACCGGACGAGAAGAAAACGCCCTCGGATCGGCACCATTTTCACAACACAGCCCTCCTTGGGGCGCAAACAACGAGACTGCGCGCCGTCAAGGTGGTCGTGGTCGGGCCTCCAGAAACGCGGCGAGGTCATACGCGGCGCCAGAGGTCAACGTGCCGGGATCGGTGTAAGGCATCGTGCTCTTCAGAAACGCGGCCATGACAGTCGTCCGTGCAAGACTTGCGCGTCGCCCGAAGCTGAGCGACCCCCAAACAGGCGGAAACACGACGCGACCATGATAGCGCGCCCCCTCGCCTCGAGCACCGTGGCACACGGCACACCGTTGGACGTAAAGACTGGCCCCACGCGCGGCATCGGCGCCATGCTTGGGTTCCGCGATCGGCGGGTAGCCGCGCCCCGGCGCGTGCGCGCCTATTACCTCCCCGCGGCTCATCCAGTGCACATAGGCCAGCAGATCGGTTAGGACAGGGCCGTTCAAGGGTGGCGCCCGGCCATTCTCGCTGTGGATGAAGGCCGCCTGGATGCGCGCGGCGAGGGTCGTCACATGTCCCTGGTAGGACCGTGGAAACAGGCCGGCTGCGGCCCACATGGGACCCGCCTCGGCCTCCCGACCTTCCCCCAAGTGACAGTCACTGCAAGAAAGGGCGTTACCGACATAGGGCTGCGCGTAGCGGGCAGTGTGATCGAAGATTGCCCGGCCGCGCCGCACGGCTCCCCCAAAAACGCTGTGCGGGATCGCATTGCGGCGTGGCGGCACAAAGCTGCGCCGCGGAACGATCGGTGGTACCGCGACGCTTTCGACGGGGATCGACAGGGGCGGCCGAACACCGAGAACGCTTACATATAAGGCGATATCATCGATCTGTCGCGCGTCCAGGGGCCGCGCCGCGTCGCGCATAAGACCGAGACCCGGGCCCCGTCGCGCCCCGGCTCGAAAGGAGCGCAGCTGCTCTTTCACGTAGGCCTCGGTCTGGCCCGCAACCCAGGGGAAACGCGCGCCCATGCCATGCCCGCGCCGCCCATGACACCGCGCGCAGGCTATCAAGCGGTCGTTCATATCGCCATGCTGGTAATACCGACGACCGCGCGCGAGCCGAAAGCGATCCGTAGACGGCACAGGGCGCGGGGGGCGCGGCCGAAAGCTGGCGTAATAGGTTGCCACGGCCCGCATCTCTTGCATGGTCAGGGCGCGCGCAATGGGCGTCATGATCCCATTTAATCGCCTTCCATCAGCAAAGGACTGCAGTGCGCCAAAAAGGTAGCGGAAGCCGAGCCCCGCGAGCTTTGGGTATGCGAAATGGGGCAGCCCTTGCCCTTGCGATCCATGGCAGTCGGCACACGCACGAATGGAGCCATGACCATTGAGCGCAAGCTGCGCTCCCAGGGTTGGGAAGCGCATCGCCGCATGCGCCATCGCCACCCCCAAGAAGAGCAGCCCGAGGACACGCCTCATCCCCCGTGAACCATCCCCAGGATGCCCATGACGATGAGATAGATGGCCACGATGTAGTTCAAGAGGCGTGGAACGACCAGGATCAGAACACCAGCGATCAGAGAGATAAGCGGCTCAAGCGCGATATGCAGATACATCGGAAACCCTCGTGGAGTAGGACACGATCAAGCTTACCCCATTTGCAACGTTGCCGTCGTCCCACCTCCATCATGTCGGTGGCGACGATATCCATGCGCACGCCGACCGGGAATCGTTGTGCGCCCCACGAAGGACCCAGTCCCGCCCCTTGCAAGGGCGGTCGACGGCCCGGGTACCCAAGCTACAAGGTCAGAAAGCTCCGGGAGATCGTAACGGTCATCTGCGCGCAAGGCGCCATGACGGCGACCGACGATGAGAACTGCTAACTGTTCCGCGCCCTCAAGGATTTGTCATTACCCACTATTACGTCCGTTTTCGGCACCATTCACCTAAGCAAGAACCCCGTGTTGAGCCTCCCTGTTGTGCCATGCGAATCCATCCACCACGGCTAGGTCGCTGAGATGTCGGTAGTGACAAAGCCTGAGGCCGTGTTCACGGAGACTGGAATGCATCCAGGGCGCGCCGGGATGGGCACTCCTACCAGAACGCGCCGCAGTGCTCCGCCTATAATTGCGCAGCAATTTAGGGGGCGGTGACCGGCCATGCGGCCGGCAATGAGCGGCGCTATCACCCGCAGGGCGATTATTCCGGCCTTTCCTGCTGCTCGATGTATGGCTTGAGCACAGACAGGGGCGCTCCACCCACAGTCAGGATACAGTAACGCGAGCGCCGGGCCGGCCTGTTACCTGTGAGATTTTGCACAAGGCAGGGAAGTGGTATGTATCCGTCACCCTGGAGGTGGAAAACATCCAACAGAAACGTGGCGCCCGGATGGGCGCCTTCGATTGGGGGGTGACGGAGTTTCTGACCATTGCCACCGCACAAGGCACGGAAACCGTCGCCAACCCGCGCCACCTGCGCAACCAGTTGGCGGAGTTGAAGCGTCTCGGGCAGGAGGTTTCCCGCAAGGTACGGATGGCGCAATGCCTGAGCGGAAAACAAAAAGGCTTCCCCGTATCCGTCAATCTTCGCAAAGCCATTTCGCATCTGGCCCGGTTGCACGCCAAAGTGGGCCGCACCAGGAAAGACTTCCTGCACCAGACGAGCAGTCGGCTTGTAAGCCAATTTGGTGTCATCGCCACGGAGGTTTTGGCGGTAAAGAACATGGTCAGCGGTGGCGGTTCCCGCAAGAAGGGATTGAACCGCGAGATTCATGCAGCCGCGCCGGCGACTTTTCTCGAAATGATCAGGACTAAAGCGGAAGAGGCTGGGTCTTGGTACGAGGAGGCGCCGACGCGCGAATTGAAACCAACGCAACGCTGCCATGGGCCATGCGGCCCACAATGTGGGCCATGCGGCCCACAATG
>JAJYHM010000038.1 GCA_021784755.1 Pseudomonadota bacterium | reverse complement strand
ATTACAAAGCCGAGAAACGATAGCCGCAGCGATCATCGGAATGTTAACAGTGGGTTTCCGTCTATTACGGATGGCGGCGAACCTTCGCGATGAGGGCGATAATCACCTCATCGAGTTGGCGGTGGCCGGGAACGCTGCCGCGGTTGTCACACATAACGTCGGGGATATGCGCAGTGGAGAGATGGCCTTCCCGAACTTGCGCATCGTCGCGCCCGCGGAATGTTTGGAGGTCTTTCCATGAGTACGCTTACCATACGAATGCCAGATGACAAGGTGGAACGTCTGAAGGCCTTGGCCCAAAGCCGCGGCACGAGCATGAATAAGCTCTTCGAGGAATGGGCGACGCAGGCGTTGGCGGCCTGCGACGTCGAGCGACGCTTTCGCCTGCTCGCGGCCGAAGGCAACATCGAGGCCGCACTGCGTGTGTTGGATAGGTTGCACACCAAAACCAGGGAGGCGTATGGCGGGGCCAAGGGCGCGGGCACGCCTATGATATGGGCGCGTCCATGACCGCAGGCACGCCCATGCTTCGCCCTCCTCCGGGTGCAGCCAATCGTCCGCCAAGACCTTCTCGCCACCCGGTATCACCACCAACGCCTCGCACATCAACGTGGGACCCATGTTCCGCAAGTACAAGTAGCGGTGTGCATTGAAGCTTTAACAGGCCGGGGGTCGTACCGGCTATTCCGTCGACAATCGAAGCATCCCAACAAATCAAGGCTCAGTCACAGGCAGCCTTCCGATTTGAATCAGGGCGATAACGGCTTGACGCACGTACGCGAGCTTATCGCTTCTCATGCGCGCCACTACGCGCAGGAACAAGCTGTCGTGGGTTGTAAACAGCTTGCCAGGGCGAATATCGCTGACACGCGCAAGCGTGCTTTCCAGGCACACGCCTTGGCCGAGTGCGATAGCCGTGGCGTCACCATAAGGATTACTTGTGATTTGTACACACACGGTACTGCCCAGGTACCCTGAATGCGTTCGTGACACCAATTCGCTGGGGCCGCCCAATCCGAGCCTCGGCCACGTCCCACGCCACGGCACGACCAGAAATAATCCCTCGCAGAGGGCCGCGGGGTCGGACCCCCGGCCCCATGCGCCGATTACGGATCACCGCGGAACTCTCTCGACTGGCCCTCTATAGCCGCTCCCATAGGGTCACTTGCGCCACCGAATGCTGAAACTTGCGCGCGGTTTCGCGGATCACGAACGGAAGATCGAGGGGGCAGTCCGGGAGGAGCCGAAATTCACGCCCAAGGATCTCCTGGAGGGCGTCAAAGGTAGTCCATGTCTCGCCGTGTTTCTTGAAGCCTCCAAGCCATTCATCACGCGGCGTGTGCTCCATAAGCCACGTGTAAGGGGACGTGAGCACGAGCAGGCCGCCCGGGTTGATGCGTGCGCCAATGTCCTCGAGGAAGCGTCGGGGCTGATAAAGTCTATCGATCAGGTTGGCCGCGACGACGAGATCATAGCCCCGAAAATGGGGCTTCAGATTGCAGGCGTCGGCCTGAAAAAACTCCACGACCTGCGCGCGCTCGGCAAGCCCGAGCTCCTCGAACTGTACGGCATGATGGCTCTTGATCTCCCCTTCCACAGGAAGCGTGTAGGTGTATTGCCCGGCGGCGCGCAGCCGCGTCCCCACTTGAATGAAGCGGGTCGAGAAATCGAGCCCCGTGACGCTCTCAAAGACCCGCGCAAGCTCGAAGCTCGTACGCCCGACAGCGCAGCCGAGATCCAAGGCCCGCCGCATGGGACGCCCCCGCATGGCGGCGACTGCCACCGCCGCCACCGCCGCCGGGAAGTTCGCCACCCCGAAATACTGGGCCCCATAATGGAATTCAAGGTATTGGGAGACCGCCTCGCCCGTCTCGTACACGGGCACCTCCGGCAGCGCATTGGGGGATTCCACATAACGGAAGCCCGCATATTGAAAAAAGTGACGACGAAACGCGTAGCGCGCTTCCACCTGGATTTCGTTGCCGAGACTCATGAAAGACCCTCCCTTCATGAGATTGTGCTGTTGGTCGAAGGTGGGCACCGAGAAGTCGTCGTAATGGGGGTGGGTAGCAAAGCCCTCGTAGGGATAGATGGGCGTCACAGTCCACTGCCAGACGTTACCGACCACATCGTAGAACGCCCCGTGCCGAAAACGATCGACAGCGCAGGGCGAGGCGCCATGGGCGAGCCCCGTATTCGCCGGGACATCGGTCCATTGATCGCCCTCAGAAAGGCCACTCATGTCCCGAAGCCTGCGCCACTCATCCTCGCTCGGCAACCGCAAGGAACAGCCGGTCTGCGCCGACTTCCAGGCGCAGAAGGCCTGCGCCTCGTGGCAATTCACCTCCACAGGCCAGTTCCAGGGCATGGGCCGCTCACAGGCGAGAAGCCGTAGTTTCCAGCCCTCAAAGCCCTCGACCCAGAATGTCGGGTGCCGCGCACATGCAAACTCCTGCCAGCGCCCACCCTCCTCCGACCACCATTGCGATTGCGTATAGCCCCCGGCCTCCACGAAGGCCCGGAACTCCCCGTTACTCACGAGATACCGACTCGCCGCAAAATCACGCAGCATGGCTTCGTGACGCCCGTATTCATTATCCCAGCCATATAAGGGATGCCGCCGCTCCTTGCCCGCCACCACAAGCCCGCCGGGCGCCGGGATGAGCGCATTGGTGGGCGCTTCCGCGGCGTCGGCCCAGGGCGCGAACTCCGCCACCGGACGCACCCGAGATAAAGGCAGCTGACGGATCAGGACGGAGCTCGTCTCAAGATGGATGTTCTCGTGTTCTATGCCCATCAAGATGACCCACCAGGGCGAATCCATGCCGATGGGTAAAGTCAGCGGCAAGGTGTTTATCGTTTCGTCCACGAGTGCGCGCACCTGCGCGCGATAGGCGCGAACCTCACTCACCGAAGGCCATGCGACCTCGTGCAAATCAAGATCGTCCCAGGACATCTCATCGACTCCCACGGCAAAGACCGCCTCGAGTGTGGGATTTAGGCGTTCGGTGATAAGCCCCGCGACCTGGAACTTATTCACATAAAACGTCGCCGTGTGCCCAAAATAAAAGATCAGCGGATGGCGTAGCGTAATGGCCTGCTCATACCAAGCCTCAGGGGTCGCCAGATGCTCGAAGAGCCGCTCATAGAGCGAGAAGGTCTCGTGGAACGTATGCCGGATCTCGGCCCTCTTGGCTGCCACATCATCGCCATCTAAGCAAATGAGAGGGATGCGCAAAGGGCGCATGGTCTGATGGCCGACGTTGTCTGGATTCGGTAGCATGGTTCCTCGAATATTTCGATGGCCGATCACTCAACGGCCGTTTTGCAAGGTCGCGGCGAAGGGCGCCGGTCGCCGCGTGGCAGATCTGGCGCGGCCATCGGCGATTGCGTCAACGATACAACCCCAACAAGGCGGGGTACGGCGCGCATCGTCCCCAGTCGTGGCCCACAAACGGACCCACAACAGGAACTGCGCAATCATCAGAGATTTGGCTCAATTTTACCACCTTAAGTGCTTGAGCCCAAGCGGGCCATCAGGTGACGCGGTTCTTGACCCCGCCCCTCCGCGATACGACCCTTGAGACGGTAACTCACCAACGCCCCACGGATCCTCGGCCGCCTCAACTATGGCTACCGGCGCGCCGACAGCAGTCTCCCGCCTGGGGACTTTTTGGCACACACCTCCCCCGAGGCCCTGACAGGACACTGTGTCGCTCGCATATTGCCTTCTTGCGACCCGCAGACCACAATCATCTTAAGAACCCGCAAAAGGGTATCGTCATCTCCACCATCCCGTCGGGAGGCACGCTATGAAAACGCACCCCTCATCCGATAAAGACCTCGAGACCATGGGCGAGGCCTATCGCGAGCTCCTGGAGGGCGCCCTGCGCAAGGCCCGTCAGGGCGGCAGCAGTCTCTTTCATTGGCTTGGCGGTCACGGTCACGACGACCCCCAACATGACGTCGATCAAAAGGGCCACGAAGTGGCCGAGCTCGAACGCTACGTGCGACGCGATCTTGCCGACTCGGCGCGCTACCGCCACGAGACCGGGCGTGATCTCCATGATTGGCTGGGATTCGATGTTGCTCTGATCGAACAGACCTTCTGGAACATTTTTTCAGACGCCGCCGATCAGACGCTGCTCGCGGCGCATGAGATGCGACTACAGGCCGAGGTAAGCGAATACCACACCGGTGAAATGGTGGGCCTCGGCACCCTGGCGTGCGATAAGTGCAACGAACGCCTGCACTTCTCCGCGGTCGCGCGCATCCCCCCCTGCCCTCGGTGTGGCGGGACGCACTTTCATCGCGCAGTAGATGGACCACCTCTCGCCTGACGGCGGGCCAGAGGGCCGGATACAGCCATGCCCCTCACGCGGCCCCTACCGACACCCAAGGGCCGCGCCTTAGGAAAACACCTGATCCACGTCGCTTAGTGCGTGCGACCTTCCCCACCCATGGGGCTTGGATTGTCGAGATTCACCGTGAAGTCCGACCCCGGGTGCTCGGTCATGATGTCGAGATAGGCCTTCCGGCTCACCTCGTCATCGAAATAGATCTTGAGCGCATTGGATCCCATCCCTTCCATAACAAAAGGATGTCCTTCAACGTCCACGATGGTGTGACCTGTGATCGGGTCAGTCCTTTCGATACGCATACGCGCCTCCATCCTCATTCGAGGGAAAAACGCACTGCATCCGAGTCTGCTATATGCCTCCGGGACCCCCTTGTCAATGAGCGGCGACAAAGGCTTGCCTAGCCATTCCATCGCCCCCGCACGACCCTAGGGGCGCATCGATAGGACCAGGCCCAAGCCGCGCCGAGCATCCTGAGCGCTCGCGCAAGACGGCTTGCGACCCAGTCCGCACCACACCCTCACGGCGCCCTACGCCCTGGGCTTTCGGCGACCGACAAAGCGACTATCATGGGGTTTAGGGCCTTGACCCTGGAGGGCGGTCGATCATGATCCGCAAGGAATGGATTCGGTTCTTCGCCGACATCGATGCCGAGGATCTCGCGCTCGTCGGCGGTAAGAACGCCTCGCTCGGGGAGCTC
>JAJYHM010000049.1 GCA_021784755.1 Pseudomonadota bacterium | reverse complement strand
GAAGATGCCGACACCGCGCACGCCCTCCTGGACCTCGGCATCGACTGGGGCCAAGGCTACCATTTTGGGCGGCCGGTACTCGAGTCAACCACCCCCGACCTGATAAGCCACGGCCTGTTATGAGCCTGGGGCTTCTTGCGCGCTTTGGTGAAAAAACCTGCCTCCGGCCCACTCAAGACCCCTTGCTGTCGCGCACCCTGCGCCACACGGTGTTCTTCCCGACCTGCAATATCTCGGCAGCCTTGGCCTGGTTACCCTGCGTCCGCTCCAGGACGTAGGCGAGATAACGCCGTTCCAACTCCTCCAGACTCACCAGATCCCGCATATGCGCGAAAAGTGGCGGACCGACGTCCTTGCTCCCCTGATCCAGGTGAATGTCTTCGGCATCCAGTACTTCGATATCGGCGGCCAGGGTAAGGCTGCGCTCGACTACGTTGCGCAGCTCACGGACATTGCCAGGCCACTGCGCCTGCCCAAGCACACGCAACGCTTCGGCGGTGATGTGTGGTACCGGGCGCCCAGCCTTCTGGCAATAGCGCTCAACAAAATAGGCGGCAAGCTCCGGGATGTCCTCACGCCGGTTGTGCAGGGGCGGCACAGTAAGGAGCAGGACGTTGAGCCGGAAATAGAGATCATCACGAAATACCCCTTCGCGCACGAGTGTGGCGAGATCCCCGTGGGTGGCAGCTATGATGCGCACATCGACCTTGCGACCCACGTTGGAACCCACCGGTCGCACCTCCTGCTCCTGCAAGACGCGCAGAAGGCGAACCTGGAGCCCGGGCGATATGTCGCCGATCTCGTCTAAGAACAGGCTGCCCTTGTTGGCCTCCTCGAAGAGGCCGCGACGCGCGCGGTCGGCACCGGTGAAGGCCCCCTGCACATGCCCGAAAAGCTCGCTTTCCAGGAGTTGCTCGGACATGGCCGCACAGTTCACGGCGACAAAGGAGCGGCCCTGCCGGTTGCTGCGGTCATGGATGGCGCGCGCTACGAGTTCCTTGCCGGTCCCGCTCTCGCCCTGCACGAGGACAGGAAGGTCGGACAACGCGACGCGGTCGAGGGAACCGAAAACTCCCGCAAGCCCGGTCTCCTCACCGATGATGGCGGTCTTCTTGTCGGCCTGCAGCCGTGATCGCAAGGTCTGGACCTCGCGCTTCAACTGCCGCCGCTCGAGGATAGAGCTTATGCGCAACAGAAGCTCCTGGGTCTCCACCGGCTTCATAAGGTAGTCGTCGACCCCGACACGCATGGCCTCCACCGCCGAGGGCACGCTCGCGTAGGCGGTAACGATCAAGACACCGATGTTGCTCTGCAGGGCGCGCACCCCTTGCGCTACCTTCAGGCCGTCGTCGTCGTGCGTAAGCTTCAGATCCGTCACCACGATGTCGAAGCTCTTGGCCGCCGCCTGGGCGAGGGCTGCCTCCACCGAGCTTGCACACGATACCCCGTAACCCGCGCGCTCCAACGTGCGCGCCAGGATCTTCAAGAGGGCGAGCTCATCATCCACCAGCAGTATGTCGCTCATGACTCTCCTCCCGCGTTATGGCAAACACGACCAGGGCGCCCGGGAACCGGTTGGTGATCGTGACCCAGCCGCCATGGGCGTTGGCGATGCGGCGCACCAAGGCAAGGCCCAGTCCGGTACCCTCAGCCTTGGTGGTGTAAAACGGTGCGAAGAGCCGCTCCACGCTGCCCTGCACGCCAGACCCTGTGTCCGCCACCTTAATATGGACCCAATCCTCCTCGGCCGAAGTCATGACCGTAATGGTCCCAGGACTGGCCATGGCCTCGGCGCTATTTAACAACAAATTCCAGACGACCTGCCGAATTTGATCAGCATCAAACGAGACGGGTCCCAGCTCCTCGGAAAGCTCTAAGCGAAACGCATGGTGATGATCACGATTGAGTGTCAAATCGTACATCTCCACCACCTGCGCCACGACCGCATTCAGGTCCCCCTCCTCACGCAGGGTCTCTGCCGGCCGCGTCCATTTCAGGAAATTCTGGAGGACGGCATTCAGGCGCCTCGATTCGTCCCGCACAAGTGCGACGAACTCCCGGCGCTCGCCCTCCGACACCCCCTTGTCGTCGACGATAAGCTCGACGCCACTTACGATGCTCGCCAGGGGATTGCGGATCTCATGGACGATGGCCGCGGCAGTCTCGGCGAGACAGGCCAGTCGTTCCGACTCGGCCTGCTTGCGCCGCTCGATATCGGTCTGTCGGTGGGCGCGCGCGAGCCGCGCCAACATCGCATTGAAGGCCTCGCTCAAGACCCCCACCTCATTATGGCGCCGCACCTGCACCCGCCGTTCCTCGTCGTGACCGCTCCCCAGCTGTTGGATGTCGCGCATCAAGCCTTCGAGGTCACCTGTGAGGTGACGCGACAACAACCATCCCGCGCCGCCTCCGAGAATGAGAGCCACCAAGGTGAGCAACAAACCGGTGTTACGGGCCGCCGCCATCTGCCGCAATACACCCGCCCGCGAAAAGCTCAAGGTGACACCGCCTACGGAATAGCGCCCGACCCGGATCGTATGGCGAACCGTGAGCCAATGCGCGCGTATCCGCCGCGGCCCACTGCGTCCCAGGACCACTCTCTGGGCATTCGTGATACGCACGCGCCGCACACCCGACTTGTGGACCGCGTAATGGACGATCTCCTGCAGCGTCCCTAGGTTCTCGGTCAGAACCGCATTGCGCGAGGCGATCGCCACCATGCGCGCGAGACTCTCGGCGTTGCGATGCAAGACCGCATCCATGGTGCGCTCTTGACCTTGGACGACAACGATCACGAGCGTCAACATCAAGACGAGGTGCACAAGCGCGATCGAGGCGACCACCTTGAAGCGAAAGGTCTGGTAATAGCGCAGTGGTCTCATGGCACAGGCGCCATCTTGCGGGAGATAGGCCAGCGTGGGATGGCGGCATAGTCAGCTGGCGTGGCAATGGCAAACCCGCCAGGAATCCGCATGCGCCGTAGAAGGCTGCGCCCCGCGACACTCTGCGTAAGACCCGTGAGCGCCCGTTGCAGGGCCTTCACCGTCTTCTCGCTCAGGCTATCGCGCACGACGATCGGCATCTCCGGTCCCGGCGGCGTCCGCGCCAACACGCGCACCCGCGCGCGCACGCTCGCCGGCTCCTGGTCGAGCGACCAAGGCCAGGTCCCGCCCAAATCCACAAGACCGCGCGCCACCGCCAAGATCACGGAATCCTGGCTGCGCAAATAGATGGGGTGCATCTCGGTATCCACGTTCACCCCGCGCGTCTGCAGATAGCGCTTCACCATGAGGGTCGCCGCGAATGCCTGGCGATCCGGAAACGCGATGGTCCGCCCCTTGAGGACCCGGGGCGTCAAGGCCACGATACCGCTTCCCTTGTGGGCGATCAAAAGGCCAATGAAAGGGAGACCCTTGATACGCGCCACGGCGCGGTACCCGGAGAGCTGCCGATAGAGATAGGGGTTCAGAAACAGAATATCGTAGCGGCCGGCCTGGGCACGCGCCATGAAACGCTTAAAGTCGGGTGCGGTCGCAAAAATAACCGGCCGATGCAAAACCGTCGCCAAGCGTGCACACAAGGGTATGAAGAGCCGCGCCAAGACCACCGGGGTTTGTAGAGGCAACACGCCGAAACGCAGCGCAGACGCCCTGGTCGCGCCCCACGCAGGGATCCACATCAGCCCCAAAAGAAGCACGCACAACGCGAGCGGATGCAACCTGCCGCACCCCGTATACCTGCGAACGCTTACCAACACGCGTTTCAGGTTCATGTCATGCCCCGCATGCAGTCTCGCGCCCGACCCCCAAGACACAAGACCCTGGAGGCCGATTAAGAAAAAAGACGGGGAGGATCACTCCTCCCCCAATCTAACGACTCTAGGAGAACCTCTGCATCACCCCTCAGTGGAGCAGGCGCACACCAAACGGCACGCTCAACATGACGCTCACCGCGTTATCACTGGGCATAGTGCTGTTGTTGTTAAACGTCGTATGATCGAACTCCACGTAATAGCGCACCCCCTTGCGCGCCAGATACACACCGATCAGGCTGTCCTGATTGAGACTCACGTTCGTCGTCGCGGTGCTAAAACTGGGCGTAAATACAGGACCCGTCGTGCTCCCCGCCACCGAAAGGAGATTCTCAGTGTTATAGGCGCTGTAGCGGAACACCCCCATGAACTTCTTCACGGGATGGAAGCCGGCGGCCGCGAACCAACCACGCGCCGTACCATTTCCTTCGCTGCTTGGCTGCCCGTTATTGGCATGTTGATACTCATACCACAGCCACAGCGGGTCCTTTATGTAGTTCCCAAACCGCACATCGATCGCATACTTGTTTTGATGAAAGCTTTCATGCAGATATGCGCCCGCTCCGCTGATAACCTGCCGCCCCGCTTCATAGCTGCCGGCAACACCAAAGGGGCCGAAGTCGAAACCGCCATGCACAAAGGCCTGATCCGGATGACCCATGCTGCTTTCGGTCTGCGATAGACCCGTACCGTTGAAATACCCCACCGCGTAGTCGATCGCCATCGGCCCATGAACGAACTGGTTGAAGGCCATCACCCCCATCTCGCGACCACCGTTGAAGAGGCCGGCCCCGGGTGCGTCAATGGCGTTAGGGGCAGGAGCGGAGGCAAACTCGTTGTAGTCGATGTTATAGGTGGCGGGCGAGTAATTCACCCATGGCAAAACGCCGGCGGCCGTCAACCCCTCCTCGCCGAATGGCACCAGCATCTGCCCCACCTGGACATGAACGCCCGGGATGTAGTTCAAGGTCACATTGCCATCCAAGACATGCGCGTGGCCCACCACGCCGTTGTTGGGATTCGCCGGATTATTCCCGAACTCGGCGAGAAAGTAATAATCGATGTTGGGCCCTATCGAACCGCGCACGCCCGGACGCAGACGGTAGAATTTGAACTGCCCATTGCCCGTGACGGTCGTCGTCGCAGGCGGGCCCGACTGGATGTAGGAGTACCCGGGCTGTACCACACCAAAGAGCAACATCGTCGGTTTCTGTTGCGGTTTCTCGGTGCCGTAGACCATGGTCCATGCCGGCATCGGTTTTTCACTCATGGAAGGCAACAATCCTGCGAATACCGTGGCCGACGTCGCCAACATCGCACCCGCCCCCAGGACCCGTGCCCAGCACACTTTTCTTCTATTCGGCTGCTTCATCACACTCCTCCAGTTCCTTTTATGGTTATGACGAGATGACGGCGCGGGATGTCCACGTGTCGCCTCGCTCTTTCAAGAACCCTTCTACGCCCCGCAGGCGTTGGCCATAGCGCCCTGCTTCCCTCCGGCCGGTTGTTTCGTCCCGCCCCCCACGGTCCCGCTCGAATGCGTCCCACCGACGCTCGCCGCAGCGGGTGCAGCCGCCGCCCCTGTAGAACTGGCTGCGGCGCCCTGATTGGCGGACTTGTGATGGCAGACGGCAAGAGCAAGCAGAACCACCGCCATGGCCGTGGTCCTCAAAATGCGCCTAGTTTGGATAGGCATTTCCCCTCCCCCTTCTTTAAGCGTCGACCTTTGTCTGTATCGCCCCGCACAAAATCGCGCGATCAAGACGCGCCACGGTGTTGCGGCCCTGTGGCCCAAGCCGCCACGCCGTTTTCTACCCTCTTGGAACGGCGAAACTCCGGCTTGAATGGCCCCCTCGCATGCTCTTAGGGCAGCCTTGGGCCTTTAGCTATGTCATTTGTCAAATATTGCCCCGCTTTGGGGCACTACAGGGCACGCCTGGTGTCCTCTTAAACCCGCGGCGCTTGATCGCCGCACGAGATGCCGCGGTACGCCCTCATGACCGGTGCGTACCGCTGTGCCCTTGCCACGCGCACGCGGGGACCCCATAATGGGCAACCCATTCGGCGGATCCGCTCCTTGCCCTTGCCACGCGCACGCGGGGACCCCTCCTTGCGAAAAAACGCGCAAGCACACATCGCCGGCCGCCCTAATTCACGAACCCGACAGAGACCGGATCGCGGCGATGGTAGGCCCACTGGGTCATCGATCCGTCGTAGAGACGCACATTCTTGTAACCGAGTTCTTGGGTCGCCACGAACCATCCGATGCTCGCCCAATGCCCGGTATTGCAGTAGGTCACGACTGGCGCCTCGCGGTTTTGCGGCAGACCTGCAAGACGCGCCAAGGCCGCGAGCTGCGCCTTCGGAAGGAGGTTGCCTGTGGGGCCCACGATCCAGCTCACGGGGTAGGGCACGGCGCCTGGTATGTGCCCATAGCGCGACACGAAAGGGGCCTTGGTGAGGCCCACGATCTGATGCATCGGGCGATTGTCGACCAATACGACATGGTGGTGCAGATCGGCGCGGACCTGTTGCAAGGTCGCATAAAGCTGCGGCTGGTAATGGGCGACAAAATTTCCATGACCATGCCGTGGCGTCGTCGTCAGGGGGCCGTGGGCTTGCTGCCAAGCCCCGAAACCGCCATTGAGGAGTGCCTCATCCTTGTGGCCAAGCACCTTGAGGGTCCAGAAGGCGCGCGTCTCGGCCCCCAGTCCGAGCCCCATGGGAGTGTCGATATCGTTGTAAATGACGACCTCGGAGTGATTACTGACGCCAACCGAGCGGAGGTAGGCCTGAATGACCCCAATCGGCGGAAGCATGCGATTCACGTTGCGAACCATCATGCGCCAGTGGACGTACGGCGCGGAGATGGCCCCCGGTATGTGGCCGGCCGCATAATCCTTAGGTGCGCGCAGGTCGAGAACGACGAGATTTTTGTCACCCAAATGCCCTTGGAGCCAATGGGGGCTCACCAGGGGCGCGGGCAACGCCGCGAACGCGGCCCCCGACAGAGCGCCTAGGCATAACCCCGCCCAGAGTTTTCGGTGCCACGTTGATATTTTTATAGTCATAATATTCCCCCCGCGATGATGACCTGGATGGAGCTGCGCGAGGGTAGTAGCAAGAGACGGACCAGCATGCGCCGGCCTAGAAAAATCGCGGCTTCTAGAGACCTAGGCCCAGAGGGCGGTCACCAGCGTGGTGATCAATATCACCAATTTGGTGATAAGAGAAATGTCGTGAAGGCATGAAAGGCATCGGGCAAGCCCCAATGTCAGAACCGAAATGGGCCACCGCAATGGAAGGACCATGAGACACGAGGCGCGCCCGGCTTTCCCTTACCCATGGCCAAGCCTGGATCGCATGACCACGAGAGACAGCCCGAATACGCTCGTGATGCTCCTCAATGCCGAAGGCACGACACGCGCCCCGGGCGTCCTTCATCCTGAGGCGCGCTTTCGCCCCGCAGGTCGGGTATTCGGAAAATCCCGCGACCCCGTGTAATATCAAGGGGGGTCGGCGGGGAGTGGGAATTCCCCTCAAGTCCGCACCCGGACGGCCGCGCCAAGAAACCCGGGGGCTGGGGGCACAGCCACCATGCCATGGAAGCCACCACCGGGGCCCCGAAAAAGGGGTTGGATCGAATCGTGGCGGTCCCGTACCGCAATTTTTTCCACAACGCGAGTATTTTTAGGAGCCTTGATGAAGAACACAAGCACCGTATTACCGATCTTGCTGGCCCTGGCCGCCACCGTGACCCTCACCACCGCCCAGGCGAGCACATCGAAAATGGGAAAGATGGGGAACATGGAAAAGATGGGGAAAATGGGAAAAATGGGGAACGCCTGCGGCTCCATGGGGCACGCGACGAAAAAGAATAGCCACATGAAGAACGCCTGCGGCTCCTGAGGATGTGACGGGCGTCCGTGGTGACGCGACGCCCTAACCAGAGAAGGGCCCGCTCGCATCCTCCGAGGGGGGCGGGCCCGCCCCCCGTGGAGGCGCGATTGCAGAAACGCGGAGGCAAGGACAAGGCCTCGGGGCTTGTCTTGGCGTGCGCGCTTTGGCTGTGGGCGGCGCCGACCTGGGCTTGGCCCACGACCGCCTTCTTGAGCCGTTACTGGCATCGCCCTCTCCCGGTCGGCGGCCGCTTGCTACCCCATTGGCCCGCCGCCCAGGTCGCCCTTTCGGCCCGCGCCTGCGGCCAATGCCACATCCGCCAGTACCGCGAGTGGCGCCGAAGTCGGCATGCGCTCGCCATGGGCCCCGGGGTCGTGGGGCAACTCATGGCCGCAGGCCGCGGCCGCTGGGCTTTCATACGCGGCTGCCTCCTCTGTCACGCTCCCGCCGGTCGCCAGAACCGCGAGGTCCGGGCCGCGCTCATGGGCGCAGCGCTTGGCCCCATGGCGCACCAGGGCGTCACCTGTGCCGACTGCCATGTGCGCGCTTATCGGCGCTTCGGTCCCCCGCTCGAGAGCTATCTCGCCGCAGGACGTATCATCCACGGCGGCTTCACCCCCAGCAACGACTTCACACGCAGCCGCTTCTGTATCAGCTGCCATCAGTTCCATGGCAACGGGGCGCGCCTGCATGGCGCACTTCTGGAGAACGTATACGGGGAGTGGCGTCGCAGCCACTACGCGCGCGCGGGGGTGACGTGTCAGACCTGCCACATGCCGAACGGCCGGCACGACTTCTACGGCATTCATAACCCGCGGTTCGTGCGTAAAGCGCTCACCATCCGCTTACGTGTCGAGCCTCGGGAGGCAAAGCGCGATCTTGTCGCCCGCCTCAGCATCATGAATTCCGGCGTGGGACACGACTTCCCGACCTATACGACCCCGGAGGTGGTGGCGACCATCTGGCAGGACTGCGCAAGGCACATATGTCCCGGTACAGCTCGCCGCCTCGTCATAGGCCGGCGCATCAGTCTCGATCTTGAGCACCAATACTTCGATACGCGCCTGAAACCCGGGCAGGCACGGCAACTGTCCTATGGTGTCGCCCGCGCCGCCCACGCCACGGCACTCGAGGCCCGCATAATCGTCTCTCCGGACGCCGCCTATGTACGCTTCTTCCGTGCTTACCTGGCCCGCTACCGCCTCACCCATAAGGAGCGCGCCGCCATAAAACGCGCGCTCGCCCGTGATGAGAACTCCCGGTATGTCTTGTGGCAGGCCAAGCGGCCTTTAAGTCGCGTCACCCAGCCAGACTCCTCCTCGTCTACGCCGCCTGATCGCTGAACCGCTCGGATCTCAGGCAGCCTTGGGGCGCACGAGGGTCCCGGGGAAGCCCGCGTCCTTGACCGCCTTCAAAAACACGGCTGGGCTTGTGCGGCCCGGGATATATTTCACCGTGACATTTTGCGTCGATTCATCGACACCCACACCCATCACCCCCGGCAGACGGATGAGCGCCATATAAACGGTCGTGGCACATGAATGGTTGCTGCAGGTCATTCCAGGGATGTGGATGACCGCCTGCGAAAACTGGAGAGCGGCCACGCGCAGCGTTTCTGTGGCACCCCTTGCAGCCAGCGCCGGCACTGCTATCGCGACTGAGGTCAGGGCCGCGGTGAGGACAATGGAGCGCGTAACGTTTTTCATGGGATCTCCTTAAGGGCTCGTGGGGATGGCAGGCATGATCAAGACCGGGAGCACATAGGGCGCAACCAGGGCGCCCGCAACCAGGGCGGTGCCGACCCAAAGCCACACGACTGTGCGCAGAGACTGGGCCCGGCAGTCGCAGACCGCGCGCTGCCTAGCCCGCCACTGACGAATATGGGCGAAGCCGAGCAGTCCGACGGAGAGCACGGTAAGCCAGGGGCGTAGCGGGTCCAGGCCGGTGAGCATCGAGACCCAAGCCCCGCCGATGCCGGCCGCGACCAGTACGAGCGGCCCGACGCAACAGAGCGAGGCCAGCAAGCCCGTGACAACCGCGGCCCATAGCCCACCGGGGCCTATCGAGCCCGTGCGCACCGCCACCCCTTTGTCCATATCCATCGCCAAAGGCCCCTAGAAAATGCGAGTCTAAGCCCCGTACCTAGGTACGGGGTCAAGCCGCAGGCGGCGCGAGAAGGCGCGTCGCAGCCCGCTTCGGGGCTTGCCCGCGACACGACAAAAGGGCTATACAGGCAAAGAAGCATGGGGTGGGGCGACAGGAACCGCTTCTGCACAACGAGGGGGACAATGTCAGTCGCAAATAATCACTCCCTGAAAATCGAAGACTACGCCCTCATAGGCAACACCATCACAGGGGCCCTGGTCGGCAACAACGGCTCGATCGACTGGTTCTGTGCACCACGCATCGATTCTGCGGCGTGCTTCGCGGCACTCCTCGGCGACCGGGAGAACGGGCATTGGCAGATCGCCCCTGTGGGCGGTAGCCGCGCCGCACGCCGTCGCTACCGCCCCGACACCTTGATTCTCGAGACCGAATTCGAGACTTCGGGAGGCTGTGCCCGCATTACGGATTTCATGGTCATGAACGGCCATGATTCCGAGGAGCGCTGCCACCTCGTGCGCATCGTCGAAGGGGTGCGCGGCACGGTCGACATGGAAATGGCGCTCGTCATTCGCTTCTACTACGGATCCACGGTCCCTTGGGTGCGGCGCGTGCACGACGCGCGGCTCGCAGTTGCAGGCCCCGACAGCCTCTACCTGACCGCCACGATCCCCGTACACGGCAAAGGTCAGACCACGGTCGCCCGCTTCACGCTTACAACGGGGCAGAGGGAGGTCTTCCAGCTCAGTTACCAACCGACGCATCACGCAGCCTGTGCGCCGCCTGAGCCGTTCGCAGCCCTCGCCCACACCGAGGCCTGGTGGCGCGCCTGGACCGCGCGAGGCCATTACGAAGGCCCCTGGCGAGACGTAGTCCGGCGATCACTCATTACCCTGAAGGCCTTGGCCTGCCGCTCCACGGGGGCGATCGCCGCAGCCCTCACGACCTCCCTTCCGGAACAACTGGGGGGCGCGCGCAACTGGGATTACCGATACTGCTGGCTGCGCGACGCGACCTTTACCCTCTGGTCCCTGCTCACCACGGGCTATACCGAGGAGGCCACTGCTTGGCGCGAGTGGCTCCTGCGCGCAGTCGCCGGCAATCCGGCGGACCTCCAGATCGTCTATGGCGTAGCCGGCGAGCGTTGGATCGGGGAACGCGAGATCCCATGGCTTCGCGGCTACGAGGGCGCAGCACCCGTGCGCGTCGGCAATGCGGCCGCCGATCAGTTCCAAATCGATGTCTATGGCGAGCTCATGGATTCCTTGCATCTGGCACGCAGCGTGGGCCTCCATCCACAAGCTCACGTCTGGGACATCCAATGCGCCATCATGACGTTTCTCGAGACCCATTGGCATCTCCCCGACGACGGTATCTGGGAGGTCCGCGGTGGTCGACAGCACTTCACCCACTCCAAAGTCATGGCCTGGGTGGCCTTCGATCGCGCCGTAAAGGACGCGACAGACTATGGCCTAAAGGGGCCAGTGGCGTGCTGGGAGCGGATCCGCGACGACATTCACGCGGATGTATGCGCGCATGGCTTTAATGCCGCGAAGAACAGCTTCACGCAATATTACGGCGGCGAGACAGTCGATGCGAGCCTGCTCATGATGGCGCTCGTGGGTTTTCTTCCGGCCACTGATCCCCGCATCGTCGGTACGGTCCGAGCCATACAGACCGACCTCATGGAGGGCGGCTTCGTGCTGCGCTACCGTACAGAGAACGCGCGCGATGGACTCCAGCCAGGCGAGGGCGTCTTCCTGCCCTGCTCCTTTTGGTTGGTAGACAACCTTGTTTTGCTGGGCCGCCGCGCCGAGGCCGAACAGCTCTTCACGCGACTCGTGGCCCTCTGCAACGACGTGGGCCTGCTCTCAGAAGAGTACGACCCCGGGGCCCAGCGCCTCGTCGGCAACTTCCCGCAGGCCTTCACCCATGTGGCGCTCGTGAATTCCGCGCGCAATCTCGCAGGCGATGGTCCCGCGGCGCACCGTTCCCGCAACCACGCGCGATGTCAGGAGGCAGCGACGCGCCGATAGACACGGGTAAGCCAAAACAGGGTGTGGTTCTCCACAATCCGCTCAAAGCCCGCCTCACGCATCCACTGATCGATGAGGACCGGGTCGTGGATATAAGGCCGATAGGCGCTGCCCACGATCCGAAGAAGGCTGGCGCCGAGGCGCGAAGCCACGCGGTTCACAACGTGGCGCCGGGGAAGGGTCAGGGCACAACTCTCTTTGGTATGACCTATGGTCGCCGCGAGCAGCCCCGCCGCGTCGGGATAACAGCAGACCACCTTGTCGAGCACGGTGATGTCGGCGGCCTCGAGCTCGGAGGCCATCAAGCGAAAATCCCCTTCCACATAGCGGGTGCGCCCCGCGAGACCCTGCCGCTCCGCTAGGCCCCGCGCCTCACTCAGCATAGTCTCGGAGAGGTCGACACCCACCGCCGTGGCCGCACCTCTCAGGAGCAGGTATTGGTGGAGATAACCGACCCCGCATCCGACTTCGAGGAGCGTGCGGCCATCGAAGCCCGCCGCGAGCAGGCCCGCGACCAACTGCTTTTGCGTCGCCTCAAGGCCGTGGCGCTCATAGCGACGGACATAGCGGCGCGAAAAATGGGAAAAACAGCGGCCGATCCCACACGACGTATCACCGCAACATCCTGTCATAAGCGCCTCCTCGATACGAAGCATCGCCTTGGGTCGGCGCGCCTTGCCCTCTGGCGCCACGACCCTAAAGACTTAAAGCCGCACTCCTCGGTCACTGCCCCAGTAGCATCTGCGTGCCGACTGCGATCAAGAGTACTCCAAAAAAACGTCTCAATCGCGCAACCGGCAGGTTGTGGGCGAGATGCACGCCCACGGGCACAACCACCATAGCCACGGTCGTAAGTCCCGCCAGGGCGGGCAGATAAATATAGCCGAGAGTCGCCGGAGGGAGACCCGCCCTATGGAGACCAGAGAGCGCGAAACCGGTGGCGCCAAAGAGTGCGATCGGAAGCCCGAGCGTGGCGGAAATGGCGATCGCCCGACGCATTTCGACATTACAGGCGGTCAAGAACGGGACGGTGAGGCTACCGCCCCCTATCCCCAGGATCGCAGACAAAGCCCCAATGCCAAGACCCACACCGAAAAGCGCCGGGCGTCCCGGCAGCCCCCAGTTCGCAGGCGGCGTCCAGCGCGTCAAGAGCTGGAGCCCCACGAGACCCAGGAATACCCCGAAGACCTCCTTCAAGACGAGTCCTGGCAGAAAGCCCGCGATATAGCCGCTTACCAAGCTCCCAACGAGGGTCGCGACCCCAAGCGGCAAGGCCACCTCCCAATCGATGGCGCGGCGCTTCTGTTGCGCGCGAATGGCGGCAAGCGACGTGAAAAGGATGCTCGCAAGCGACGTGCCGATGGCAAGCTTCATGGCAAGCCCGGGCGGCAGATGCTGATGTGCGAAGACAAACACCAGGGCCGGCACGATGACGCTGCCGCCCCCGATTCCGAGCATACCGGCCAGCAGTCCCGTAAGGAGTCCCAGTCCCATATAAACAAAAATCGAAGCCATCACATCGTCGAACCTCTAAACGCCCGCATCAAAAGCCTTCTATCATGCCTATCCGAGCGGCCGTCATGACGGGCTACCCGATCCTTGGCGCAAGCCGTCTCAATCGACCAGGACCACCTGACCATCGCTGCGCGGATCGGCCCCGCCGAACACCCGGCCATGGGCGTCGCGCACCAGCATGCCGGCATGACCCACGGTCTCGTCGAAGGGTGCAAGCCGCGCAATATGGTGACCCCGGCGCTCGAGCTCCTGGAACACCGCATCAGGAAACCGCGCCTCGATCTTCAGGTCATTCGAGGGGTCTCCCCAGGCGCGCCCCAAAAGCCAGCGGGGCGCCGACACTGCCGCCTGCGGATCGTCGCCATAAAGGGCAAGACGCGTAAACACCGCGGCCTGAGTCTGGGGCTGGCCGTCGCCGCCCATGGCCCCATAGGCCAACACGCGCCCATCATTCAAGGTTGCAATCGCCGGGTTCAATGTGTGATAGGGCCTGCGACCGGGACCAATACAGTCGACCGCGCCCGCGGTCAGGGAAAAGCTGGCGCCACGATTCTGCCAACAGATCCCGGTGCCGGGCAGGACCACGCCGCTACCAAATTCATGATAGAGACTCTGAATGAAACTCACCGCCCGGCCCTTGTGGTCTATCACCCCGAGCCACACGGTATCAGCCGGCCCCTGGGTGGCCTGCCACGGCGCGGCCTGCATCCGGTCGATCGCGCGCGCCTCGGCATCGAGCCGCCCGGACTCAAGCCACTCGGCGACATCTCCGCCGGACTCCAGGAACCAGCCCTTGTGACGGTCGCGCAGACCGAAGGCGCGCTTGGCGGCCTCGGCCGCCAGATGGATCATGTCCGCCCCCTCGCGCGGGAGCCGCTCAAGCCCTACGCGATCCAGGATGCCAAGCATGAGCAGGGATAAGGCACCCTGCGTGGGTGGTGGGAGGTTATAGAGCATGCCCAGGCTATGGGCCATCCGCAGAGGCCGCACCCGACGCGCCCGAAACGCGGCCAAATCCGCGACGGCCACAGGGCTTGCCACCGCGGCCAGATCGGCGGCCACACAGGCGGCGATCTCGCCCTCGTAAAAGTCCCGCAATCCCCGCTGCGCGAGACTACGCAGGGTTGCCGCCAGCGCCGGCTGCTGCCATAGGGTCCCACGCGCGGGCACGAGCCCGTCAGGCGTGAGAAAGTGCTCCCGAAAGCCTGGCAGGCCAGAGAGCTCCGCCAGGCGTCCAGCGGTGCTCGCGGCTTGGCTTGCCGTGACCGGAAAGCCCCGCTCGGCGTAGCCTATGGCGTCTTCGAAGAGGCGCTCGAGCGGAAGGACCGGCCCCTCCCTTTGCGCGTAGAAAAGCGCAAGTTCCCAGCCCGCCACCGTGCCGGCCACGGTGTTGGCGGCAAGTGGACCCCTCATAGGCACGGTCTCGTGACCTCGCGCCTTATAGGCGTCGGGGGTCGCAAACGCCCCAGCGGCGCCGCCGGCATCGATCCCGTAAGGATCGCGTCCGGGTTCGTGAATGAGCCAGAATCCATCACCCCCGAGACCTGTCATGTGCGGGTAGACGACCGCGATCACGGCGGCGGCCGCCACCATAGCCTCGATAGCGCCGCCTCCATCATTCAGAACACGCGCAGCCGCCACTGCCGCCGCCGCATGCGGCGCCACCGCCCCCGCCTGTGCGCCGTCGCCCCACGCCATGACCCACCCTCCCGCAAACGCCCAAAGCCTTACAGTATCACGGTCGCGGGACACTATTACCCAAGCCAAGAGCCGCTACCGGCAGCAACGGTCACGGCCCACAGTGCTGCCATCCCGCGCCCGAGTGGCGCAGACCGCGAAGTCTGGGCGGCGCTCAGAGATATTGGCGGAACTACGGGCTCGAAGGGCCCGCCTGGCGACTTTAGGCGTTGAACATTCGCCCGCGCATTCCCCTTCCTGGGCCGTAGGTCAGGAGGGGGCATTGTGGGCCGCATGGCCTATCAAGCGGGCTGTTTGGCCTTACGGGGCTTTTCCTTGGTCCCCTGACGTAAGCTGCTTTAGCGGAGATGGTGTCCTCAATGCGAAGGTCCGCACGTTGGGGGTTGTGCCGGACGCTCCTAAAGGGCCCCTGCGCGATCGCGGTCGGCGCACGGAGAGCTCATGGGGAGTACGGTTGGGAAATAACCCAACCACCCAGTAGTTCGCGGCGGGATGCTTGCGTGCTTGCGGGACACGACCTCTCTCTGGTATCGGTGCAGGCGCCCGGTCTCGGCCCGAGACACAAACAACCCACCCACCCCCGGACACTCCCAGAATCGCAGGATCCGGCTGAAGGTCGACTCCCTCGCACGATGCAGCCTTCATCGGCCCCCCGGTAAAAGGGCTTATCCAACGGCACGCGACCCCACAAAGAGGGGACCGGCGCGCGACATCGCAAGCCGGCCCCTCGGGGCCTAGGCGCCGCGCGGACGCGTGGGCGTGGCGGGCCGGGCGACGTGTGTCGCAGGCATCATCATGGTGCGGCGATAGAGCCCGTGGAACATCCACGAAGTGAGCCCTATGGTGATCACAAACAAGGGGATGAATAAAACCAGTGCCACCGTCTGCCAGACCTGCGTCCGCGAGACAGTCATGTGGAGGAGTAGCACGCATTGCACGAACGCGGCGACCGCCGCCAGCGCCGATATCGCGACGGCAAGCCCAGTCGGAGCAAAGACGTGCCCCCGAACCATCCATAACGACAGACCCATAAGGGCCAAACCCACGACGAAGGCTACGATATAGCCGCCACCGGCCAGCTGCACCTCGGGATGCTCCCAGGCATTATCCGTAGTATGCGTCATACAATTGCGCCTCGCAGATAGAGAAAGGTGAACATAAAGACCCACATCACAGCCTGGAAGTGCCAGAAGAGCCGCAGATTGAGCAACCGATAGACCACCTTCTCGGTCAGCCCCACGGAAGCGACCTGAACGAGCATGACAGCCATCCAGGCGATCCCCACCACCACATGCAGACCGTGATAGAACACGAGCGTAAAGAAGGCCGAAAGGAAACCACTACGCTCGGGCAGGGCCCCCATCCGAAAAAGATCCAGCACCTCACGGCCATCGACTGCGAGAAAGCCAAGCGCGATCACCAAAGCCGCAGCGATCCCCAGCAAGACCCCGCCGCGATTCCCCTTCTTCAGGGCCATCATCGCCAACCCATAGGCCAGAACACTTCCAAAGAGCCAGTAGGTCTCCTGAAAAGCGACACCAGCGTGGGCTACTGCCCTCACCCATGGGCCGCCCGCGGCGTTGAACGCGTGCCCAAGCACCGCGTAGGCCGCGAACAAGGCCGTGAACATCATGGCATCGCTCAACATGTAGAGCCAGAAGCCCAACGTCTTCGTCGATATGACGTCATGACCGTGACCGGATGACCACATCGGACTTCCTTTGGCATCCAGCGTACTACTCGTTGTCACACTCATCGATTCCTCTCCTGCAATGCATAGTTCCGATCTCAATAGCCGCATGGGCTGCGACCAGGGACGCACTTAAACATCCGCATCCCGGGTCGCGCGGCCGTTTACACACCCTGCCGGAACGCCGGCACCGCGCCTCTGACGCCAGCGACGACCGGGCGCCCGCTCGGAACGTCACGGATGGCGCGCTCCATGCGCTCGATATCCGCGGCGGGGATCGTGTAATCGGTGTCGCGGTCGAAAGACCGGATCACGATGAGCGCGAAGATGGCGAGCCCGCAGACCTCGGTGAGCCACCACATCCGCCACACGAGACCGAAGGCCAGACCGAAGGAGAGCGCCCCCAACCACAAGGGGATCGCAGTGTTGCGCGGCATATGGATATCCTCGTAGCGCTCTGGACGCACCGTGTCGACGCCGTGCTCCACACGCCACGCCCGCTCATCGCGCGCATGCACCTCGGGCGTGACTGCGAAGTTGTAGAAGGGCACGGGCGAATGCGTCATCCATTCGAGACTGCGCGAAGTCTCCCACGCGTCAAGGCCTGCGCGATTCTGGGCACGGTCGCGGAAGCTCACATAGAGCTGAGCGACCAGGAACACCGCGGACAGTAGGTAGATCACGATCCCCACGACCTCGATATCGAGGAGCGGCCTCCACTGCGGAAAGGCGACATAGGCCAAACGCCGGGTCATGCCCATAAAGCCCAGGGTGAACATCGGGATGAATACCACCGCGGTCCCGGCCGTAAACAACCAGAAGAATATTTTTCCGAAGCGCTGCTCCAGGCGAAAGCCGAAGACCTTCGGAAACCAATAGTTCACACCCCCGAAAATGGCGTAGACGATAAGCAATAGCATCATGTGAAAGTGGGCGACCACGAAGACGCTGTTGTGGACCATGTAATCATTAGTCGTAAACGCGTTCATCATGCCGGTGAGTCCGCCCACGAGCAGATAGAACAGGGCCGCGGAGGCCCACATCATGGGCAGCTCGAAGCGCAGTCGTCCCCGAAACATCGTAAACGCCCAATTGAAAACCTTGACGCCCGTGGGGATGCCGACCGCCATGGTCGTAATGCTGAAAAAGGCGTTCACGGCGGGCGACGCCGCCATGGTGAAGAAATGGTGGAGCCAGACCCCCCACGACACGCCGGCGATACCGAGGGAAGCGAGCACCATCCCGAGATAGCCAAAGAGCGGCTTCTCGGAAAAGGTCGGGATAATCTCCGAGATCATGCCGAACGCCGGGAGGATAACGAAATACACCTCCGGGTGTCCCCATATCCAGAAGAGATCGTTATACAGCATCAGATTCCCGCCGAGGCCCGCCGTATAGAAGTGCGTCCCGAGATAGCGGTCGAGGGCAAGTAATGCCAACGCGACACTCAAGACCGGGAAGGTCGAGAGACTTATAAGGTTGGCGCTCAGAGAGGCCCAGGTGAAAATCGGCAGCCGCCCCCATGTCATACCGGGCGCGCGCATCTTGACGATAGTGGCGAGCAGGTTGATGCCGCCCAGGGTCGTGCCGATACTACTCAGCTGGAAGGCCCACATCCAATAGTCGACGCCAACCCCGGGGCTGTAGGGCAGCTCCATGACCGGCACGATGCCAAACCAGCCGGCATGGGCGAAGTCCCCTATGAAGAGAGACGCCATGACGAGCGCGGCGCCTGCCGCCGTGAGCCAGAGCGACACGGCATTGAGATAGGGGTAGGCCATATCGCGGGCCCCAATCTGCAAGGGCACCAGGATGTTCATGATCCCGACCAGAAGCGGCGTGGCGGCGAACAGAATCATGATGGTGCCATGCGCCGTGTAGATCTGATCGAAATGATAGGGCGTGAGATAGCCGTGCGGCGAGTCCATGTATCCGGCCGAATGCGGCCCGTCCGCCATGGCCTGCTGGGCGCGCATCATGACGGCGTCCATGAAGCCACGAAACAGCATCACGAGACCTATAAGGATATACATGATGCCGATCTTCTTGTGGTCGACCGAGGTCAACCAGTCGCGCCAAATGGTGCGCCAGAGACCAAGGTAGGTGACGAGACCCACAAGGATCACGGCAAGAAGCGCCGCGAAGACGAAGGTTCCGACGAGGATCGGATTGTTGTAGGGAATCTCGCTCAGCGCCAAGCGGCCGAGCAGCGGGCTCCATGGCCCATCGATGTGCACGAGCATGACCGGTTCCTCTCCTTAATCTCGATTGTGGGCGTCGCGACGGGCCTGGGCCTTGAGGTAGCGCGTCATGTTCTCAGTCATGGCCATTGGCGTCGGATAGGTCTTGCCGGCAGCGGTCTGCGCCACCACATGCCGAAAGAGTCCCGGCTGGACCTGCGAGAAATACGCGACACGCCCGTGGATATTGATCGTAGGCTGGGCGACCTGATCGAAGGCCGTATAGCTCAAATGGGTCGGCGCGCCCTGGACACGGGCGACCCAGGCGCGAAACGCCGAACGGGATACGGCCTGGGTCTCGAAGTTCATCCACGAGAAGCCGGCACCGCTGAAGTTGGCGGAATAGCCTTCATAAGTCCCGGTACGCGAGGCCAATAGGGTTTGGCGCACACGCATAGCCGGCATCACATCGATCATTCCGACGAGTTGCGGGATATAGAAGTCGTTGACGACAGTCGCCGACGTCAAGCGAAAATGCACAGGTACCCCCTTGGGGATCACAAGCCGATTGACGGTGGCGATACCCTGCTGGGGATAGATGAAGACCCATTGCCAGTCAGTGGAGATCACATCGATGTCGAGCGGGCCTTTGGCGTGGGTGGCGCGGGCCATGATCGTCGGGTGGTAGGGATTCACGGCGTAGATCGCCTTGACCGAGTAGTACGAGAGGACACCGACCGTAAGAATCGGGATACCCCACACCAAGGCCTCTAGGGCGTAGGAGTGGTCCCAGCGGGCATCGTGGCGTCCGCGCCCGCCGTCGCGACGGTAGTGACGCATCGCCCAGACGATGAAGATCCCCGTCGGCACGATGATCAAGAGCATGATGAGCACGTCGAGGGCGAGGTAATGATCCTGGGTCACCGAGATGACGCCCCTGGGGTCCAGCATCCAAAAGTCATCCCCACCGCGATGGTGTGCACACCCCCCGAGGGCTAGTAGCGGGAAAAGAGAAAGGAGACCAAGCCAGTCCCTTGGTCGCAACCTGTTCGTTGGCATGTTCGGTTAAGCCTCGTAGACGTTGCTCAAAGCGCGCGAGCGGCCCCAAGAGGGGCTGCGCTACCGCAGGCCGCCCTCAGATACACTCCCAACGCCCCCCTGAACTCGGGCTATACCGGAAGAGGAATACCGGGCCGAGCGGGCTTATCCTAAAGGGGTAGAGCAAGCCCTGTTTTGATCCAGGTCAGAGACATTGGCGTTTTATTATAGTAACGATCACTGATCGACTGCGGCGACAAACCAAGCGGAGCCCCACAAAAAGGGTGGCCGCCACGCGGGCGGCCACGGGGGAGAGGAGGCAGGCGGCCTGGGTTAAGCGCCCGCAGGTTGCGCCAACAGGCGCGCGATGCGATCGGCGTCGGGGCGTGCGACCACCCCCCGCTCGGTGATCAAGGCATCAATGAGGGCGGCGGGGGTCACATCAAAGACCGGGTTCCAGGCACAGGCACCTACCGGGCTATGAGCCACCCCCTGGCAGGACAGCACCTCGGCCGCGGAGCGCTCCTCGATCGGGATGTCGGCGCCACAGGCGGTAGCCGGATCAATGGTGCTGATAGGCGCCACCACATAGAAGGGAACGCCGTGATGGCGCGCCAGCACGGAAAGTCCATAGGTCCCGATCTTGTTGGCGGTATCGCCATTGGCGGCAATACGGTCGGCCCCGACCAAGACCGCCGCGATCGCCCCCGATCGCAAGAGAGCTGCAGCGGCGCTGTCGGCGATCACCGTCACCGGCAGACCCTCCTGCACGAGCTCCCAGGCCGTGAGTCGTGCCCCCTGCAACCAGGGACGCGTCTCATCCGCATAAACCATGCTGATGCCCGCTTTCGCGGCGGCAGCCCGCACGACCCCGAGCGCGGTCCCAAAGCCGCCGGTCGCGAGCGCACCGGTATTGCAATGCGTGAGGACCCGAGCCGCGGGGGGTAGCAGCGCCGCCCCGAATGCACCCATGCGCCGATTCGCGGCGATGTCCTCGTCATGCAGACGCCGTGCCGCAGCCTCGACGATCGGGATAGGTGAACCCTCGCCCACATCACGCAGGGCGCACTCCATCACATCCAGCGCCCAGCCGAGGTTCACTGCGGTCGGACGGCTCTGGCGCAGCAAGGCAAAATCGGGGGCGGCGGCAGCCCGCCAATCGTGCGGCGCGCGGCCATAGGCCGCGGTCACCGCAAGCACGGCGCCGTAGGCGGCCGCCACCCCGATGGCGGGCGCCCCACGGACCACCATGGCGCTGATGGCGCGCGCGACCTCGGATGCGCTTGTATAGATCTCATAGCGCAAAGTCCCGGGCAGGACGCGTTGATCCAGCAGATGAACGGCGCCATCGCAGAATTCGACGGCGCGCACTTTATCGTATAAAACATCACTCACCACGTGCTCCCCCAAGGCCCAAGACACAATGTCCCGCAATGATGCTATCATGGCAAAGATCGCTTTTTCGTTGAGTCTATGGCAAAAACTCTCGAACACATCCCCCTGACGGGCCCCTCTGTAAGCGGACTGCGGTCCCTGCTCGCCTACAGCGACATGCTGCGGAATTTCGTGCGCAAGGACATCCAGGTGCGTTACCAGGGAGCGGCCTTGGGCTTCCTCTGGTCGCTCATCAATCCGCTCGTCATGATCGGGCTCTATGTCTTCGTATTCTCGGACGTCTTCAAGTCCAACTTGCCAAACTATCCGCTATACCTCATGGCAGGACTCCTCCATTGGAATCTGTTTAGTCAGATCACGGGGCAAAGCTGCGACACGCTGCTCGCCAACGCCGGACTCGTAAAAAAGATCTATTTCCCGCGCCTGCTCGTACCGATCTCGTCTGTGGTCTTCAACGTCGTGCTCTGGCTTCTGGCCATCGTACTGCTCTTCATTCTCTACCCGTTCCTGGGCGGCAAGCTCCATCCGGTGCTCATGGCCTATCCGGTCGTTCTCTTATTCTTTTTAGCGTTCACCTTCGGGATCACGCTGATCCTATCGGTCTTGAACGTCCTCTTCCGGGACTTAAAGCACTTAGTCGACGTGATATTGCTCTTCTTGTTCTGGGTGACGCCCATCGTCTATCAATATCACAGGATCCCGCCCCACCTCCGCCAACTCTTCGCCGTGAGCCCGCTCGTCGACTATGTCCTGATATTCCGGGGCATCCTCTATAGCGGACAGCTGCCAAGCTGGCACATCCTCGCCATGGCGGCGGCATGGACCGTGGCGAGCCTTACGATCGGGCTCTTCGTCTTTAATCGCTATGCCGACTCGCTCGTGGAGCGCCTTTGATGCGCTCATTGCCAGACGAGGTCGTGCAGGTCGAGCACGTATCGAAGGAATTCATCCTCCACCACAATCGCGTCGATAGTCTGAAAGGCAAGGTGGTGGGGCTCTTCAAGGACCGCTGGCGCACGCATCATGAGCACTTTCAGGCGCTCTCCGACGTGTCGTTCACGGTGCGCCGTGGCGAGGCCATAGGCCTCATGGGCCGTAACGGCTCGGGCAAGAGCACGCTCCTGCAGGTAATCGCGGGCATCTTGAAGCCGACCTCGGGGCGCGTCATCACGCGCGGACGGGTCGCGCCCCTCATAGAGCTCGGGGTCGGCTTCCACCCGGAACTGACCGGCGAGGAAAACGTGTACCTGAACGCGAGTCTCTATGGATTTCGCAACAAGGACGTGCGAGGCCGCTTCGACGACATCGTCGAATTCTCCGAGCTCGCCCACTTTATCGATACGCCGGTCAAGAATTACTCCTCTGGAATGTACATGCGACTTGCGTTCGCGATCGCCGTGCATCTCGAACCGGATGTCCTGCTTGCCGACGAGATCCTGGCGGTGGGCGACGCGGCCTTCCAGGAGAAATGTCACGACAGGATCGCGAGTCTCAGACGCAATGGCATGAGCATCGTGCTGGTCTCGCACAACGAACAGCAGGTCCGGGACTTCTGTAACTCCTTTGTCCGCCTCGACGGAGGTCGGGTCGTGGAGACCGGGACCTTCCGTACCAAGACCGCGCACACACGCTAAGCGCCCACCGCACCCGAGGCCACAATGAACTTTGATCTGTGTCTCAAGGCCAGCTGGATCATTCCCATCGAACCGCGCGGCCAGGTCCTGCGCGACCACGCCCTGCTCGTACGCGACGGGCGCATCGCCGCCATCGCACCGCAGAGCAAGGCGCCGCGAGCCACCGTCACGGTGAACCTCCCAGGCCACGCACTGCTCCCGGGCCTCATCAACGCGCATACGCACGCCGCCATGACACTCTTTCGAGGGCTCGCCGACGATCTGCCACTCCATCAATGGCTACACGAGCACATATGGCCGGCCGAGGGCCGCTACGTCAACAGCGATTTCGTGCGTGATGGCAGCGCGCTCGCCGCGCTCGAGATGATCAAGGGCGGCACCACCTGCTTCGCCGATATGTACTTCTTCGCCGACGAGACCGCGCGCGTAGCCACGCAGGCCGGTCTGCGTGCGGTGCTGGGCCTTGTGGTCATCGACGTACCGACCGCCTGGGCCCGCGACCCGGAAGAATACCTGAGTCGCGGCATCGCGCTGTGCGACAAATGGCGCCATGATCCGCTCGTCAAGCCGCTGCTTGCGCCCCACGCCCCCTATTCGGTCTCCGACGAGACCCTAACGCGCATCCGCGTGCGCGCCGACGAACTCGATATCGGACTGCATATGCACATCCACGAGACCGCAGGCGAAATCGAGCATTCTCTGCAAAATTACGGTGTGCGCCCACTCGCGCGCCTAGACCGGCTCGGCATCGTGCATTCGGGCCTCATGGCCGTGCACATGACACAGCTGCTGCCAGACGAAATCGCGATGTGCGCCGAGCGCGGGGTGAGCGTGGTCCACTGCCCAGAATCCAACCTGAAGATCGCCGCCGGTATCTGTCCGGCGACGGCGCTTGCACACGCCGGCGTCAACCTGGCCCTCGGCACCGACGGCGCGGCCAGCAACAACGACCTCGACATGTTCGGCGAGATGCGCACCGCGGCTTTGCTTGCCAAGGGCACGAGCGGCGATGCGACCTCGGTGCCGGCCGCCTATGCGCTCGAGATGGCGACCTTAAACGGGGCACGGGCCCTCGGGCTTGCCGCCGACACGGGCTCGCTCGTGGTCGGCAAGAGCGCGGATCTGATCGCCGTGGACCTAAATGTCCCCGCCACCCAACCCCTGTACGACCCGATCTCGCAGATTGTCTATGCCGCCAGCCGCGACCAGGTCACACATGTATGGGTCGCGGGGCGGGCCTTGCTCGCCGGCCGCCGCCCGCTGACCCTGGACGAAAAGGCGATCATCGGTCGGGCAGCGGCCTGGCGTGATAAGATACGTGCAGCCGATCCCGGAGAGGTCTCATGACCGTCGCGCAGAACGCCGATCCCAAAGAACTGCAACGATTCGAGGCGGTCGCCGGCCAGTGGTGGGACCCTGATGGCCCGCTCAAGACCCTGCACGGCATGAATCCTCTGCGTCTGCGCTTCATCAAGGACCGCGCCCCACTGGCGGGGTTGCGGGTGCTGGACGTAGGGTGCGGCGGGGGACTGCTGGCCGAAGCCATGACCGCCGAGGGGGCGACCGTGACCGGCATCGATCTCGCTCACGAGGCCCTGCTCGTCGCGCGCCTGCATGCCATAGAGAATGGTCTGACCATAGATTACCGCGAGACCTCTGTGGAGGACCTCGCGCGCGATGGCGCGGATGGATCCTTCGATGTCGTGACCTGCCTCGAGATGCTCGAGCATGTCCCGGACCCCGCGTCGGTCATCTGCGCCTGCGCGCGACTCGTCAAGCCCGACGGCCAGGTCTTTTTTTCGACGATCAATCGAACGCCCAAGGCTTGGCTCACCGCGGTCGTGGGGGCCGAGTACCTGATGAACATCCTGCCGCGTGGCACCCATGAATACGCACGCTTCATCCGCCCATCGGAACTCGCCGCCTGGATGCGCGCTGCGGGCCTGCAGGTCACGACGATGAGCGGTGTGCGTTACTGGCCGCTGGTACATCACTTCGCGCTGTCATCCGATCTCGGTGTCAATTACCTGGTCGCCGGACGACGCGACACACCGTGAAGCGCGATGTCGTGCTGTTCGATCTGGACGGCACTCTGGCCAATACCGCCCCAGACCTGGCCTTGGCCTTGGAGGCCCTACGGGCGCCAGGGAGCCCGCCTCTCGATCAGGATCGCATCCGGCGGGCAACCGCCGTGGGGACGCGCGCCCTGCTTTGGGAGGGGCTCGGCATCGCGCCGGACGCAGACGGCTACGAAGCCGCGCGAGGGGCGTTTCTCGCGCACTACGATCGCCTGATCGGACAGGCCACCGAGCTCAATCCCGGCATCGCCGCGGTCCTCGACGCCCTGGACGAGCGCGGCCTCCCGTGGGGGGTCGTGACCAATAAGCCCGAACACCTAGCGCAGCGCGTGCTTGCGGCCCTCCACCTCCTGGGACGCGCCCGCTGCTTGGTCGGCGGAGACACGGCGGCGCGCGCCAAGCCCTACCCGGACCCCTTGTTACACGCCTGCGCCCTTCTGGGCGTGGCCCCGGCGCGTTGCGTCTATGTCGGAGACGATCAAGGAGACGTCGATGCAGCCCGCGCCGCCGGTATGTCGGCGCTGGCGGTGGCCTTCGGCTACGCCCCTCCCGAGGAGGCCGCGGGCTTCGGCGCCGACGGACTCCTTGCGACCCCCGCCGATCTCTTACCCTGGGTCCTCTGAGCGCGGGCCTTCATAGGCGCATCCGGCTGTGCAGGTCTCATGGATCACCACACGCGCGAGCCCGGGAAGGACATCGGCGAGCCGCCCCCACACATACTGCGCGAGGCGCTCGCTAGTCGGGTTCTCGAGACCCGGGATATCGTTCAAATAGTGGTGATCGAGATCCTCGAAAATCGGCCGGAAGGCGGCGCTTACGTCCCCAAAATCCATCACCCATCCGCGCGCTGCATCGACCGGACCCCGAATATGAACATCGATCCGGAACGAATGGCCGTGCAGCCGCCAGCACTTGTGGCCCTCCGGCAAACCGGGCAATCGGTGCGCGGCCTCGATCCTGAAACTCTTGAAGATCTCCATGGCCGCCTCAACGCCGCTCGCAAAGCCGACTGAGCGCATTCAAAGCATCGACGTCGAGCAGTCGACCCGCGAACGGGGCGCCGGAAAGCCGAGTCGATGGAAGCTCTGGCTCACCCAGATGGTCAACGACCAAGAGCCCCGCCGCCAGATCCTGATCGCGCGTGTAGTCGGTGACCGTGACGACCGTGCAAAGCCCGGCGGCCACCGCCGCGCGTAGCCCATTCTCAGAGTCCTCGAAGGCGAGACAGTCCTGGGCGGGCAGACCTAGGCCGCGGAGGACGTGTTCATAGATATCCGGCGCAGGCTTCTTGGCAGCCACGCAGTCGCCCGCCCCCACCATATCGAACCACCCCCGCGCACCGTCGCCCAAGGCGCTCCACAGAGGCTCGAGATTCTTCTCCGTGGTCGTAGTTGCGATCCCCAGGCGCAGGCCGCGGGCACGGGCCTCGAGGAGCAATCGGCGCACGCCCGGCCGCAGCGGCACGCCCTCAGCAGTCAAGAGATCACTGTAAATCTCGGTCTTGCGCGCATGCAGGCGCCGCACCAGAGCGTCCAAATCCCCTACCGGGCGTAGATCGGGCCGCACGCGCGTGAAGAAATGCAGCAAGCGCTCCTTGCCTCCCGTGATGGCGAGCAGCTGCCCATAGAGCGGCACGTCCCAGACTATGGGTAGCCCCTCCTCCGCAAAGGCGCGATTAAACGCCACGCGATGCCCATCCCGCTCCGTATCGGCGAGCGTCCCATCCACATCGAAAATCAATGCCTTCAACATCTCAGATCCCCTATCGTCGCTCAATACCGGCCACACCCCGCTCGTCGGACGTTTTCTTGCGTGTCCCCGCCCTTTCTGGTATAGAATCCCGCTTGCTCGCAAGCCCTACCATTGTATCGAGCGCAGGAGTAATCGATGGCTGTCACCAAGAAAAAGGAAGTGCAGACTCTGCTGCATGGCATAAAGCCCTATTCCGTCGCCGAGGGCGAAGAATACATGAATAACCGGCAGCGCGAACACTTCCGTAAGGTTCTGCTCGCTTGGAAGGCGGAGCTGATCCAGGAAGTCTCTCGCACCATGCATGCCATGCAGGACGAGACAGCCAATCATCCCGACCCGAACGATCGCGCAAGCCAGGAGACGGATATGTCGCTCGAGCTGCGCAATCGCGAGCGCGAACGCAAATTGATCCGAAAGATCGACGAGGCAGTGACGCGCATCGACGCCGACGATTACGGGTATTGCGAAAACTGCGGGGTCGAGATCGGCGTACAGAGGCTCGAGGCCCGGCCCACAGCCACCTTGTGCATCGACTGCAAGACCCTAGACGAGATACGCGAACGGCAGATGGCGTAGTCAACGCCCAAGCCCAGGTCCACCTGATACCGCCCCGCGGCCATCGGGTGGACCATCCCCAGTGACTCGACCTCCCGGCATCACCCAACCCAGTCCGTGCCGCTCGCGGCCACACCCCGATTCCCTGCAACCCAAAAGACAGCCCTGGAGCCGCCTGTGATACATGCCCTGATCCATGCTATGGCTGGCGCGATCCTGATGACGATCCGCCACACGGGCTACATCGGCATCGCCGCGCTCATGGCGGCGGAGAGCGCCTGCATCCCGATCCCCTCCGAGGTCATCATGACCTTTGCGGGCTATCTCGCCTCCGTGAAGACCCTGAGCTTCGTCGGCGTCACACTGGCCGGCACTATCGGCGGTGTCGCGGGATCGCTGGCCGCTTACGCCTTCGGGGCCTACGGCGGCCTGCCCTTCCTGCGCCGTCACGGGCGCAAGATCCTGATATCGCCACGCGACCTCGATCTCGCCCACGACTGGTTCGCGCGTCACGGCCAGTCGGCAGTTTTCTTCGCGCGCCTACTCCCTATCGTGCGCACCTTCATATCGCTCCCCGCGGGTGTGGCACGCATGCCGCTCGCCCCCTTCATCCTGTATTCGACGATAGGCTCCGCGATCTGGTGCGCGGCCTTGGCCTGGATCGGCCTGCGGCTCGGGCAACACTGGCGCGAACTCAACCCTTACATGCACGGCATCGATGATGCCGTGGCCGTGGGCCTCGGGCTCTTGCTCATTTTGGCCGTGCGACGCCACCGGGCCACCCCGGCCGCAGGCGATTCCGACGCGGGGCATAAATAATCGAGGGCCGCGCCAGCGACCGTGGCGCTCTATCACCCCCCGGAAGGGTTTGGGTATTCCCGCGCCGCTCTATAATTCGCTAATATGGAACGAGAGGACGACTTTGGCGCAGGCGCCAAGTGCCCTGGCAGGCCAGCGCAGGTGGTACACAAAGGAGACGGAGCGCACCGGATCGAAGGGCCACATGACGTCACGGGGTGAAGCTATGGGAACCTATGGCCGTAACACCCGCATCGCGGTGGGAGCAGACCTAACAATCGGCGCCGGTGGGCATTTCGGGCGTCAGCGTCTCCGCGACATGCAGGATCGTATTCGACACAGAAAGACCGAAAGGCGCTCACTGGCCCCTCAAGATCGACTGATACGTCTTGGAACGGAGCTCATGGCCCCCCGGGCTTCGAAGAGCGCGCGCGAGATCACGCTTGCCCACCAAGACTCGTTGCCCCACGAGAGGGTGTGATCCGGAAATCCCCTGGTTCACGCTCTCGCACGCGGGGAAACCCGTCCTTCGGGCCCGTTCGCTGGCGCAACCTAGCACCAAGAAACACGCGCGGCAGGCGCAAACCCTGCAGGCGCGCAGACAGGTCCTCTGTACCAATGGGTGCAGACTTATAGGAGCAGGTAGACCATGACCGATGAGTCGCACGACGCCATAGAGTCACTCTTCACGGAAAGCCGTCTTTTCCCGCCGCCCAAGGACTTTGGGCGCGGCAGCGCCATGAGCGAGACGCTCTACCGAGAACTCCTGGTCGAGGCCCGGACCGACTACGAAGGCTTTTGGGCGCGATTGGCGCGCGCCGAGATCGATTGGATCACACCCTTCACCCGCACGCTCGACGAAAGCGATGCGCCGCAGTACCGCTGGTTCGACGACGGAACGCTGAACGTCTCGGCCAACTGCCTGGACCGACATATCGCCCAACGCGGCGACAAACCGGCCATCATCTTCGAGGGCGAACCGGGCGATGTGCGGGTACTCACCTACCGGCAACTCCTGGCCGAGGTGGGTCGCTTCGCCAATGCCCTGCGAGCCCAAGGCGTAAAAAGCGGCGATCGGGTGGTCATCTACATGCCTATGGTGCCGGAGGCCGTGATCGCCATGCAGGCCTGCGCGCGCATAGGCGCCATCCACTCCGTCGTGTTCGGCGGCTTCTCGAGCGAGTCCCTGCGGGATCGGATCGTAGACGCTCAGGCATCGATCATCGTTACCGCGGACGGAGGGCATCGCGGGGGGCGGATCGTAGGCCTGAAGGCCATCTGCGACAAGGTGGTCGACGAGTGCCCCTCGGTGCGCGCCGTCATCGTCCTGAAACGCGCCGGCAACCCCATCGACTGGCGGCCCGGGCGCGATCTCTGGTGGCACGATGTCGTAGCGGGGGCGAGCACAGAATGCGCGCCGGTGGCCCTGGCAAGCGAACACCCCCTATACCTGCTCTACACCTCCGGCTCGACCGGCCGCCCAAAAGGTATCCAGCATACGAGCGCAGGCTATCTCCTGGGCACGATCATCACCATGCGCTGGGTCTTCGATATTCGCGAAGATGATGTGTATTGGTGCACGGCGGACGTGGGGTGGGTGACTGGCCATAGCTATGTCGCCTACGGGCCACTCGCCTGCGGTGCCACCATGGTCATGTACGAGGGCGCCCCCACCATTCCCGACCCCGGCCGTTTCTGGCAGATCTGCGAGCGCCATCGCGTGAGCGTCTTTTATACGGCCCCGACTGCCATCCGCGCCTTAAAGAAACACGGTGACGACTACCCGCGGGCCTACGACCTGAGCCGCCTGCGCGTCTTGGGCAGTGTCGGCGAACCCATCAACCCCGAGGCCTGGATGTGGTATCACCAAGTTATAGGTCAAGAGCGCTGCCCGATCGTGGACACCTGGTGGCAGACCGAGACCGGCGTCCATATGATCGCGCCCATCCCCGGCATCACCGCTACCAAGCCCGGGTCCTGCACACTCCCCCTCCCGGGCATCGACGCAGACGTCGTGGACTCAGAGGGCCTACCGGTCACAGCACCCGACAAAGGCGGTTTCCTGGTCATCAAACGCCCCTGGCCCTCCATGCTGCGCACGATCTGGGGCGACCCGGAGCGTTATCGCGAGACCTACTGGTCGCGTTTTCAGGGCCGCTACTATGTGAGCGGCGATGGCGCACGGCGCGATGCCGATGGCTACTTCTGGGTCATGGGCCGAGTCGATGACGTCCTCAAGGTGTCGGGCCATAGGCTCGGTACAATGGAGATCGAGTCCGTCCTGGTCGCCCATCCCCTGGTCGCTGAGGCTGCGGTCGTGGGCCGGCCTGACGAATTAACAGGTGAGGCGATCTGCGCATTCGTCGTGACACGGGACCCGCGACCCACGGGCGCGGCGCGCGCGGCGCGGATCGCGGAACTGCGGGCATGGGTCGGCGAGCGCATAGGCCCCATCGCCAAGCCAGCGGAGATCCGCTTCGCGGACAACCTGCCAAAAACCCGCTCCGGCAAGATCATGCGGCGCCTCCTGCGCGCCGTGGCGCGTGGCGAGACGGTCACAGAGGATGTCTCCACCCTCGAGAACCCCGACATCATACGCCAGCTCGGGGACCCGGAAACGGAATGAAGCCGTTCGAGGCACCGCTCTGGGCGCGCAATCCGCACACCCAGACCCTGCTCGGCGCCTCGATCGACCGCATGGGGCAGGGGGTCGTGTTGGCGCGCGAGCGCGTCACCTTGCCTGACGGCGACTTCCTCGATCTGGATTGGCTCAGAGCGCCGCCTGCTCCCGGACCGATCCTGCTCATCCTTCACGGACTTGAGGGCTCGTCACGCTCGCCGTATATCGCGCGGCTCCTACGCATGTGCGCAAGCACCCAATGGAACGCGGTGGTCATGCACTTTCGGGGCTGCAGCGGCGAGCCCAACCACCTGCCGCGCAGCTATCACGGCGGCGAGACCTCGGATCTGCAGACGGTCGTCGACATCCTTAGCCGCCGTCATGACCAGGGTCTCTGCGCGGTCGGTTATTCGCTAGGGGGTTCGGTCCTGCTCAAATGGCTCGGCGAGCGCCGTGGCGACGCCGGGCTTAAGGCCGCCGCCGCGGTGTCGGTACCCTTCGATCTTGCAAGCGCCGCCGAGCGCCTCGATAGCGGCTTCTCGCGACTCTACCAATGGGTCTTACTGCGCTGGCTCCGGCAATCGGTCGCGCGCAAAGCCCGGCACCTCGGTCACGCCGCGCCGCCCCTCAAGAGACTGCGCAACTTCCGCGACTTCGACCGCGCCATCACCGCCCCCTTGCACGGCTTTCGCGACGCCGACGACTATTACCAGCGCGCGAGCTGCCGCCCCTATCTCCGACACATCAAGGTCCCGACACTCCTCGTGCAAGCCGCAGATGACCCCTTCCTGATGCCGCATAGCGCACCGGATCCCGAGGAACTCGCACCCACCGTACGCCTGGAGATGTACCCGCGCGGTGGACATGTGGGCTTTATCTCAGGCGGGACACCCTGGGCGCCCCGCTTTTGGCTCGAGGACCGGCTGCGGACCTTTCTCGAGCCCGCCATGTGCTTAGAGCCGGAGCATTGTGCGCAGCCCACCCCCGCCCACTCCACGGGCGCTTAAGGCCACACGTAGGCCTACCACCCCTCGCGGCGTACTAAGGAACCGCGGCCCTCAGGGCTTCAAGAGATTGAAACCGTGCTGCTCGAGCTGCATGATCCGAACCACGCCGCCCGGAACCACCACGGCCTGCGGCAAAAGCTTCGGAAGATGGCCGGTCGCGGCCTTGATGCCAAGCATCGTCTGGTGGCAAGCGTCGAACTCCACGCCCTGCGCGTTCAGGCTTTGCACGCGCGCCTTGAAACGGCTGTTCGCAAACAACAGCTTCAAGCCCGGGCCGTAGGCGACCACCACGACCTGGATCTTGTCGGAACCGAAATAATTCAGCACGTTGGCGACATTGGAGAGCGCGAGCGCCCAGCGGCTCGGGCGGCCTTGATCCACCTGGACGACCAGGTGTTGCTCGGCGAAGGGGTGCGCATGGATAAATTGCGGCTTTTGGAAATCGTAATGCTGAAAGAGCGTCCAGTTCTCGGCAAGCGCCGGTGCCGACAAAAGACCCGCCATCAACACCGCTGACAACCATTTCCCTAGCATCCTCATTGATCCTCTCCTTCTCTCACGTCCTGGAATCCTGCCCTCCATCGACTCGCCCCTGCCCAGCCCCTCAGGAGCGAGTACCGACTACCACCGCCTCACGCCCTTCCAAAAACTGAAATATTTCCGGCGCCAGATCAGCCGCCTTGAAGGCCTCGGCGATCTCCGTGGGCCTTAAGAAATGGTTCCCTTGAACATGCTCGGTAAGGTTCTGGAACGCCACCATGCGCCGCTTGGGCTCCCGCAACGCAGCGCGCAGGGTGGGCCAATGTGGCTCCCAGATCACGGCCGACCCCCCGGACTTCAGATGGTCATGCAGAATAGTAAAGACCCGCTCCTTCTCGTCCCACACATGGTGCAAGGCACGATTCAGGGCGATGATGTCGGCCGCCTCCGGGCTCTCGAAACCATAAATGTCGCCCTTGGTGAATCGCACCCGATCTCCAAGACCCGCCGCCTCGGCGCGGGCCCGGGCCTGGCGCACGTTCTCCTCGAAACCATCGACACCAAGGCATCGCAGATTCGGATAGGCGCGCGCAAGTCGCATGAGATACCAGCCGTTGCCGCAGCCAAGATCGATGGCAAACCCGCTGCGCTCCGCGGCATGCGCGTATACGGGCAGCGCGGGTAGGATGGTGCTCTCGAACACGGGCCCGAACTGGGCCTCGAGCATGGGGCCAAACCACGGCAGGATGGTATCGCGCTCGGCGAGCACCGACTCGCCCGGACGTTCCCCGCTTCTCATAAGTCCCGCGGCCCGTTCCGCCATATGCGCACTCAACACCCCCTGCACCGCAAAGGGCATGAGTGTTCCCGGGGCATCGGGCAGAAAGGCGCGCCCAAGATCGGTAAGCACAAAACCTTGTGCGCCCTCATCCAGGAGTTCAAAGGCGTAGGCGGCATCGCACCAACGCACCACATAGCCCACATCCTGCCCGCTCGCCTCGGCGACCGCCTTGGCCGTGGCGCCCCCCAAACGCGCTACCGCCGCGAAGAGGCCGCCGCTCACACCGATATAGGCAATCGACAGTCGCACCGCCCCCTGGATGTCCTTCAGGATAGCCTCGCGTAGATGAGACGCCACCGGAGTGCTTGCCTTATCCGCTCCCTGCATGATGCGATCACCTCGAAGTTACTAATGCCCAAAAAAGAGAAGGCGCGCCGGAGACTGTCCCGCCGCGCCCTCACAAAAACCGTCCCGCGAGCCCGGCTTTATGCGCCTTCCACCGCCTTCATACTGAGACGGATGCGGCCTTGCTTGTCGACTTCCAGCACCTTCACGCGTACCGTCTGGCCCTCGGCTAACTTCTCGCTCACGTTCTCGACGCGCTCATGAGAGATCTGCGAGATATGGACGAGGCCGTCCTTGCCAGGCAGGATGGTGACGAACGCCCCGAAGTCCATCAGCTTTGCAACACGCCCCTCGTAGATCATACCGACCTGTACTTCCGCAGTGATCTGCTCAATGCGGTGACGCGCCTCCTGGCCCGCAGCGTTGTCCACCGATGCGATCTTCACGACGCCGTCGTCGTCGATGTCTATGGTCGCGCCGGTCTCCTCGCACAAAGCGCGGATCGTGGCCCCACCCTTGCCTATGACGTCGCGGATCTTCTCGGGGTTGATCTTGAAGGTGATGATGCGCGGCGCATATTCCGACATCTCCTGCCGCGCCTCCGGGACCGCCGTGTTCATGACCTTAAGGATATGCATCCGGCCCTCACGCGCCTGCTTCAGGGCGGTATCCATGATCTCGCGGTTGATACCCTCGATCTTGATGTCCATCTGCAGCGCGGTCACACCTTCATTGGTGCCGGCGACCTTGAAATCCATGTCGCCCAAATGGTCCTCGTCACCCAGGATGTCCGTCAGAACCGCGAACCGGTCCCCTTCCTTGATAAGACCCATGGCGATACCAGCTACCGGCGCCTTGGTCTTTATGCCCGCATCCATCAACGACAGGCTCGTCCCACAGACGGTGGCCATTGAGCTTGACCCATTTGATTCGGTGATCTCCGAGACCACCCGCAGCACATAGGGAAACTCCGCCAGATCCGGCAGGACCGCCGCGATGGCCCGTTTGGCCAAGCGCCCATGTCCGATCTCGCGGCGCTTAGGGCTGCCCACACGGCCGGTCTCACCTACGGAGGAGGGTGGGAAGTTGTAATGGAGCATGAACGGGTCCTTGCGCTCGCCCTCGAGGGCATCGATCATCTGCGCATCGCGTCCCGTGCCCAAGGTCGTCACGACCAAGGCCTGCGTCTCGCCACGCGTAAAGAGCGCCGAGCCGTGCGTACGCGGCAGCACGCCGGTGCGTACGGTGATCGGGCGCACAGTCTTCGTGTCACGCCCATCGATGCGCGGCTCCCCGCTCAAAATCCGCCCGCGCACAATGCGCTTCTCGAGGTCGCCGAAGGCGGCCAGGACCTTGTCGGCATTCGGCTTGGGCGCATCTCCTGCAAGCTCGGCCACCGCCTTGTTTCTCAATTCCGCGACCCGGTCCTGACGCGGGAGCTTCTCCCGAATCTGATAAGCGGCCGTGAGGTCGGCCCCGACCGCCGCGGCGATCGCGGTGGTGAGCTCGGTGTCCTTCGCAGGCGGCGTCCAATCCCAAGGCTGCACGTGCGCCTCCGCCACGAGTTCGTCGATCGCCCGTATAACGGTCTGCATCTGCTCGTGGCCGAAAAGGACCGCCCCCAGCATCACATCCTCGGGGAGCATCTTCGCTTCCGACTCGACCATCAAAACGGCATTGCGCGTGCCCGCGACAACCAGATCCAGCGCCGAGGTAGCCAGATCGGACATGCCCGGGTTCAGGAGGTATTGGCCGTCCCGATAACCGACCCGCGCGGCGCCCAAGGGGCCCTTGAAGGGCATGCCCGAAAGCGACAGCGCAGCCGATGCGCCGATCAAGGAAATGATGTCCGGGTCGATATCGGGATCCAGCGACATCACTGTGGCGATGATCTGGACTTCGTTGGTGAATGACTTCGGGAACAGCGGTCGGATGGGGCGATCTATGAGGCGGGACGTCAGGATTTCTTTTTCCGAGGGGCGTCCTTCGCGTTTGAAGAAGCCGCCCGGAATACGCCCGGCCGCATAGGAGCGCTCCTGGTAATCCACGGTCAACGGGAAGAAATCGCGGTCGGGGGCCGACTGTCGCATACCCACGACCGTGACCTGCACGACCGTGTCGCCCATACTGGCCATGACGGCTCCCGAGGCTTGGCGGGCAATCTCCCCGGTTTCGATCTTGATCGTATGGCTGCCATACGGGAACGTCTTTGTGATTTTACCCAACTCGCTATTCCTCCGCTTCGATACTCTTCTCGGTGTCTCGCCTTACTTGCGCAAACCAAGCCGCGCGACGAGGTCCCGATAGCGACCGGCGTCTACACGCTTCAGGTAGTCCAGGAGCTTACGGCGCTTACCCACCATGCGCAGAAGGCCCTGCCGGGAATGATTGTCCTTTTTATGGACGGCGAAGTGCTGCGAAAGGTCGTCGATATGGGCCGAGATCAACGCCACCTGTACCTCAGGGGACCCGGTATCGCCCTCCCCCCTGCTGTACTCCTTGATTACTTGAATCTTTTTGTCCACTGTAAATGCCATACCGCCCTCGCTTAAGCCCCGAAGTCACTGTGAGAAAAAGGATAAATGTGTATTCTAACCGCGTGCGCCCATCGGCTCAACATACCCGCCCGCCGCCGCCCATAGACGCTTGGGCCGGATTTCACCGGCCAGGGCCTGCCAACCGATCCCAAGAAAGACCCCGCCGTCATCGTACAGACGAACCCAACCCTCGCCGTCGCGGCCACCGACATGCACGCTCTGTCCACGCCGCACAGCGCGCGCCAGGAATCCGGGCAGGGCGACCGCCGGCAAGCCCTCGAGCGCAGCATCACTTCGCTGAAGGGGGGTCTCTGGACCTACGTCAGCCAAGGGTACGGCCTCATCGATCGTGAATCGCCCGACCGCCAGGCGACGCAAGGCCTTCACATGCCCCCCGCAGCCCAGGACCTCGCCCAGATCATGGGCGAGACTACGAACATAGACGCCCTTGCCACAGGCGATATCGAGCACGAGTTCGCACCCCGTGCGGCCGATCACGTCGATCGAGGACACAAACACCTTGCGGCTTGCCGGTAAGGCCGGATCGCCGCGCCGCGCCCGCTCATAAAACGGCTTGCCGTCCTGCTTGATCGCCGAGAATCGCGGTGGAATCTGATCGATATGGCCCACGAAACGGCTCAGGACCTGCTCGATCCCGCCATCGGACACCATCACGGGCCTGCGCGCCACCACCTCGCCCTCGCGGTCGTAGGTCGTAGTGCTCGCCCCGAGCTCGATCGTGGCGCGGTAGCGTTTGTCGGTGTCGACCAGAAAGGACGCCGCCTTCGTGGCCTCGCCGAAACATAAAACCAGCACACCGGTCGCCAGGGGGTCGAGGGTTCCCGTATGACCACCCTTACAGGCACGCAGCCGATGCCGCGCCTGTCCCAGGGCCTGCGTCGAGGTCAAGCCCTCCGGCTTATCGAGCACGAGGAGACCGTCCCGCGGCACACAGGGGGTCTTCACGACCCTCCTTCCTGCCCGCCGCGTTCACGGCGGGCGCGGTCCAGGAGGGCATCAATGCGGAAACCCTGATCGACCGACGGATCGTAGGTGAAAACCAGATTGGGCACTGCCCGCAGCCGCAGCCGGCCGGCCAGATCGCGGCGCATGCGAGGCGCCACTTCGTTTAAGTACGCCACTGCCTCGCGCGCGGCGGCCTCACCCTTATAGTGCGTGACATAAATGCGGGCCTGCTTCAGGTCGGGACTCATGTCAGCCTCCGGTAGCGCCGCAGCGCGCGCCTGGGCGTCATCGATCTCGGTTAGAACCCACTGCGCCGCCTCGCGCAAGATGAGCGCGCCCACGCGAGAGGCTCGTGAACCAGGCTTGGGCGCGTGACGTCTCAAAGGGTTCGTGCGACCTCGACCCTTTCGTAGACCTCGATCTGATCGCCCACGTGGATGTCTGTATAGTTCTTCAAGGTCATGCCGCACTCCATGCCAGCCTTGACCTCCGACACGTCATCACGGAAGCGCCGCAGGGTTTCGATCTCGCCGTCATATATGACCACGTTGTCGCGCAGTAGACGCGCCAATCGTCCCCGCTTGATGGTCCCGTCAGTTGCGAGACAACCGGCAATGGTGCCGGCCTTCGATGTCTTAAAGACTTCGCGGATCTCGGCATTCCCCACGACTTCCTCGCGGAACTGCGGTTTCAGCATACCGGCCATGGCCGCCTTCACCTCGTTGACCGCGTCGTAAATGACGTTGTAGTAATGGATGTCCACGCCCTCCGAATCGATCAGGCGTCGCGCGCCTGTATCGGCGCGCACGTTGAAGCCGATAATGACAGCATTCGACGCGACCGCGAGATTGACGTCGGACTCGCTGATTCCACCCACCATGCCGTGAACGACACGCACCTTCACCTCTTCGGTCGAAAGCTTCTCCAGTGCATCCGTCAAGGCCTCAACCGAGCCCTGTACGTCGGCCTTCACGATCAGCGTCAAAGTCTTGACGTCGCCGTCCTGCATCTGCTGGAACATATTGGACAGCTTGGACGCCTGCTGACGCTGAAGCTTCACATCCTTGTATTTGCCTTGGCGGAAGAGGGCGATCTCGCGCGCCTTGCGCTCGTTCTCGACCCCGGTCACCTCGTCGCCGGCGTTGGGAACCCCCGACAGGCCCTGGACCTCCACGGGTATGGACGGTCCCGCCTCCTTTATGGAGCGACCGATCTCATCGGTCATGGCGCGAACCCTTCCGGACTCGCGCCCCGCCAGGATCACGTCACCCTTACGCAGGGTGCCTTCCTGAACCAATATGGTTGCGACTGGCCCACGGCCCTTGTCGAGCCGCGCCTCGATCACGATGCCGCTCGCCATGGTGTTGCGCACGGCCTTGAGCTCCAGCAGCTCCGCCTGCAACAATACCGCATCCAAGAGATCCTCGATCCCCTTCCCGGTCTTGGCCGATACCGGTACGAAAATATCCGATCCGCCCCACTCCTCCGGCACCACCTCGTGGGCCACGAGCTCCTGCTTGACACGTTCCATGTCGGCTTGCGGTTTATCGATCTTGTTCACCGCCACAACGATCGGCACACCGGCCTCACGCGCATGGTGGATGGCCTCGACGGTCTGCGGCATGACCCCGTCATCCGCCGCGACCACCAGAATGACGATGTCCGTCACCTTGGCGCCGCGCGCCCTCATGGCCGTGAACGCCTCATGGCCGGGCGTATCAAGAAAAGTCAGCATGCCCTTGGGCATCTCGACGTGATAGGCACCGATATGCTGGGTAATGCCGCCCGCCTCCCCGCTCGCCACTTTGGTCTTGCGGATATAGTCGAGCAAAGAGGTTTTGCCGTGGTCGACGTGACCCATGACCGTCACCACCGGCGGACGCGGCTCAAGCGCCCCCTCATGCTCACCGGTCTTCAGAGCCGCCTCCGGGTCGTGGCTGCGCGCCTCGTGGGCGATGTGCCCGAGTTCCTCAACGACGATGGTGGCGGTCTCGCGATCGAGTACCTGGTTGATCGTGACCATCATCCCAAGCTGCATCAAGACCTTGATGGCCTCCACCGCCTTGATTGACATCTGCTGCGCAAGCTCGGCTACGCTGATGGCCTCTGGCAGGTAGACGTCACGCACGACCCGCTCGGTGGGCATCTCAAAGGCATGCTGGCCACTCATGCTGGTCACGACCCGCTTGCCCCCTTGCGAACCTCTCTGCGGAGGGCTTGCAGGACGCGTCTTGTGTTTGCGATCGGTCGCAGCCCCCTTGGGTAAGGGCCGCTCGCGACGCTCGTTGCGTCCACGCTCAGGTCGCGTCTCCTTACGCGTGTGTCGGCCAGCGGCGGGCTCCTTCGCCGCAACCGGCTCGGCCGGCGGGGTTGCGGGCGCCACGGACTCGGGTTCCGATACGGTCTCGGCTACGGGCACAGCCGGTGGCACCGGGGCCGGTTCCGATGCCGGTGGCGGGCTTGCAACCGCCTCCACCAGGATCTCGAGCGGACGCTCGACGACCGGCTCCGGCACAAGCTCGGGCTCGGGCACCACCGCCTCCGGTTCGCCAGGCGCGGGCCGCTTCACGAAGGTCCGCTTCTTGCGCACCTCGACCTGCACCGCGCGACTCTGCCCAAATCGCGAATTCTGCACGATTTTGCTGGTCGACTTCTGTGTCAGCGTAATGCGTTTGGCCTCCGGTTCCCCGGCGCCGTGGTGAGTGCGCAGAAAGTTCAAAAGCGCCATCTTCTCATCGTCGCTCAAGGGATCGTTACTCTTCTTGCCCGCAATCCCGGCGGCAACAAGCTGCTGGAGCAGTTTGTCAGGTCCTACGCCTATCTGTTCGGCGAAACTTTTGACTGTGGTTTCAGGCATCGTATGACGTCCGTCAGGCCCCCTGGCCCTGGTCGGCAAACCAGGGTGCGCGAGCGGCCATAATGAGGGTGCGAGCCCGTTCCTCGTCCAGCCCTTCGATCGCCGCCAAATCATCAACCGACTGGTCGGCAAGCTCTTCCATCGTCTTGATCCCGTGACTCGCGAGGAGTCGCGCGGTGTGTTCGTCCATCTCTGCCATCCCCAGGAGGTCCTCAGCGGGCTCCGCCATATCGATCTTCTCCTCGAGCGTTATGGCGCGGGTAAGCAGAATGTCGCGGGCTCGGTCGCGGATCTCGTCGATCTGCTCCTCGCTCAGGCCCTCGACTGCCATCATCTCTTGCTTGGGCACGTAGGCGACTTCGTCAAGCGTCATGAAGCCTTCGCGAACGAGGAGCTCGGCTGTCGCGGATTCCATCTTTAACTGCTCCACGAACATCTCGATGGCGTTGATCGCCTCGGTTTCACCACGCGCCGAGGCGGTCTCCTCGGTCATCACGTTGAGCTCCCACCCGGTAAGTTCGGAGGCGAGCCTCACGTTCTGGCCGCCGCGCCCGATCACCTGGGACAGCTGCGACTCGTCGACTATGACATCCATGCTATGCAGTTCCTCGTCAACCACGATCGACTGCACTTCCGCCGGCGCCAGTGCGTTGATGACGAATTGGGCGGGGTCCGGCGACCATTGGATGATATCGACCCGTTCGCCCCCCAGTTCATTGGAGACGCTCTGGACACGCGAGCCGCGCATGCCGACGCATGCCCCTATGGGGTCTATGCGCGGATCCTTGGAATTCACCGCGATCTTAGCGCGCAGCCCCGGATCGCGGGCTGCGCCGTGAATTTCGATGAGGCCTTCGCCCGCCTCCGGCACCTCGAGCTTGAAGAGCTCCACCAGAAGCTGAGGGCTCGTGCGACTCAAGAACAACTGCGGTCCGCGTGGCGCCGAATGCACATCCTCCAGATAGGCGCGCACCCGGTCCCCGGGGCGCAATCCCTCACGCGGGATCATCGCCGATTTCGAGAGCAAGGCCTCGGCTGCGCCCAACTCTATGATGGCATCACCGCGCTCCAGGCGTTTCACGACCCCCGTGACAAGCTCGCCCTGACGGCTCTTGAACTGATTCACGATCTGCTCGCGCTCAGCCTCGCGCACTTTTTGGACGATGACCTGTTTGGCGGCCTGGGCGGCGATACGCCCAAAATCCGCAGCCTCGATCGGCTCTTCGACATACTCGCCGACCTGGATATCCGGATTGCGCTCGCGAGCTGCCGAAAACCGCAGCTCGCGCCCGGGAAACTCGAGCGTTTCCTGTTCGTCGGGCACGACTAGCCAGCGCCGGAAGGTGTCGTAGTCTCCGGTCTTCCGGTGGATCTGGACGCGGGCGTCGATATCCTCCTTGTGGCGCTTGCGGGTCGCCGTCGCGAGCGCGGCCTCGAGCGCCCCGAAAATAATCTCCCGGTCGACGTTCTTTTCCCGCGATACGGCCTCAACCACCAACAGAATTTCGTTCGCCATCACTGCCTCCAGCCGCCCTCAGAGTACGGGCACAAGTCTCGCCTTCTCGATATTGTCGAACGCGAGATCATAACGCGTTTCGTCCGCTTCCAAGACCACATTCTCGCCTACGAGGCCGATCAAGCGCCCTTGAAAGTTGCGGCGTCCGTCCACCGGCGCCACGGTCTTAACTTTGACCAAAGATCCCGCAAACCGCTCGAAATCCGCTCGACGGGCCAGCGGCCGGTCGAGACCGGGCGATGAGATCTCGAGCGTGTACTGGCCCGGAATCGGGTCTTCGACATCGAAGAGCGCGCTCACCTGACGGCTCACCCGCGCACAATCATCGACTACGACGCCCTGCGGCCCGTCGATATAGATACGCAGGGTTTTTTGCCCGCTTATGAACTCGATGTCGACCACCTCGAAACCGAGGTGCGCCACGGCGGGCTCTACCAGGGCCCGCAGCCGATCCGCCTGAATTCGTTTCTCCATGACCATAAACGCAAAAGTGGGCATACGCCCACTTCCGCCGAACGACCTATTACGAGATAAAGCCGGATTATAAGCCTTCCGTCGAAAACTTCAATGCGCGCAGCCAAACGCTTGCCATTGTCCGGGAACATGGTAGACTCTGCGCCCTTCGGTGCGGGGTGGAGCAGTCTGGCAGCTCGTCGGGCTCATAACCCGAAGGTCGTAGGTTCAAATCCTACCCCCGCTACCAACATTATTCTGTACGGAGACCCATGGCGGCGGTTTCGGGACATGCTCCGGGACACGCTCTTGAGCCGGGCGCCTCTGGCACGGCCCGGATATCCGTAGGACATGGGCAAACGCGCGCTCACAGACAGCGGATCCCGAATCGATAGCCCCTCAGCGTGCCGCCCGATTGCGCGGCTCGCAAACCAAGCCGACCTCGCGACACGCCCAAACCTCGCTCCCCATAGTGGCAGGATACACCCATAGGGGCGACCTGCGCCCGGCAAGGGGAGGTCTCGCAATTCACCAATGCCCACTGCTGACGGGTCACGACCCAGAACCTGCGGCAGGTCGAGGCCTTGGGGCAGGCGCTCAAGGCCTTTGCGGGGCCTCCATCCCTGGCGGGCGACTTCGACATCCCGCCCGAGGTGCCAGGCACGGTATACACAGAGGATCGGGGGTGGGTCGACACCTACGCCCCAACAGGACGGGGGGTGCGCGCGACCTTCTCTGGCGGACGCGCCCGCAAGCCGCATCGATCACGCCCCCTCAAACGGGGTCGATGCCAAGCGCATGCCGGATGCTCGCGCAATCCCCGATGGGGGGCCGGCCCGTTCGGGTCGTAAAGTGGTCATGCTGACCTCGGGCGCCCGCCTCGAAAGCGGCCGGGTTTGAGGGGCAAGGGCTCGAGGGCATGGAAAGACCTCGTACCGGACGATATCTCAATATGTGTGGGCCACGACAGGACAAGTCTCTGGACGCCATTTCCCGCGACGCGCGCTCGCAACGGCGGCCATGGCACTGCCCGTTACGGCCATCGCCACGCCGGCACCCAAAGCGAGCAAGGCCCGCGTAGGCTACCAGTATCACCCCAAGGGTCACGACATGTGCGGGCGCCCCCGCTTCTTCTTACCGGCGGTCAGCCGCTCGAACTGTATGATGATGCAAGGCATAGAGGCCAGCGCGATTATGGCCCCAAGCCGTTGCGCCCGCGTCGCGAGGCGCATCTCGCTCACGGGTTACTGCATCCTCTGCGCCTCGCGGGTCCACTCCCAATAAAAAAGAAGGCCTTAAGGATTGCCCTTAAGGCCTTCAAGGTGAGGAGCCGGGGAGCGCGTTAGAAACGCGCGTTCACATTGATGAAGTACTGCCGGGGCGCGCCAGGATCGGCGAGCACCGCGCCCGCGCTATTGCCACCGAAATAGCCCCCGCTCGTGATGTACTCGATCGGGTTGTAGCGCTTATTGAAGAGATTGGTCACGCCCACCGTCAGAGTAACCGAGGACAGCCCGGCAAGCCCGGTCCCGGCCTTGATCGCCACCTGCGTGTTGACGATGTTGTAGGCGGGCATCTTGACGTTGTTTGTGGGCGCATTGACCACGTTGTTGAACAGATATTGCGTACCCGTATACTGGTCGGACAAGCCCGGCGATATGAGGTAGCTCCCCACCGCCACCCGGTAATCGAGACCCATGGAGGCCGTGATGTTCGGGCTGTACGAGACCGGATACCCGCCATAGTTCGTGTTGCTGCCGCTTGGCACATACGAATCGAAATGCGCATGCGTGAGCGAGGCGGAGCCAAACACGTGCCAGTGCCAAGTCGGGCTATCTTGCACGCTCAGGTTCAGGCCCTTGTAGGTGGCGCTTGCCGTGGCGAATTCCGTAGTGGCAAAGTTCCCACCCGTTGAGATATAAGTGGCTAATGTCTCGTTGCTCAACCGGTCCTGATAGACATCCGCATTCATCACAAAATGCCGTAGGAGACCGGCGCGGCGGATCAGAAACCGCGTGCCGAGCTCATAGTCGACACTTTTCACGGGCTTCAGGCTGCCGAGATTGATGGCATTGCTCCCGCTATAGGCGCCAAAAGCGTTGTCCCCCGGGTTCTGATAAGTCTCCGCGGCGTTACCGTAGAGAGACCAGTGGGGCGCGAGCAGGAAAACCGCCCCAAGAGACGGCTCGACGCGGGTGAAAACCTTGCTATCGCTCGGTGCCACTGTCTGATTGGTCGCCCCCGGCGGCGTCGCGCTTGCGCCGTTATTGAAAAATTGCGTCTGGAAATCGACGGCTGCCACTCCCGGAGTGATCGTCAAGGCTTTGATGGGTGTAATCGCATCCTGGGCGAAGGCCGTGAGATACGTATTGGCGAGCGTATCGTTATTATACTGCACAGGGTTCGACGGGCTCGTGCCGTAGGTCACGTTATAACCCGTGTAAGGGGTCGAATACGTCTGGTCGATCCACGAGCCACCGAACTCGACACGGTTCATGGGCAGATCCCAGTCGAAGGCCAGACGGTTGCCATAGGTATCGGACCGCGGGTTGTAGTACTCGGAGTTCACAGTCCCCGGAGGGGCGCCGTTGTAATTGTAATTGTCCACACGCCAGTGCACGCGATGACCGTGGCGGTACCAAACCATGTCATGGAGGGTGAGATCCGGCGCGAGATCAAGCCGCAGTTGCGAATACAGCATGCGGTCGCGCACCACAATTTGCTTGAACCACACCGACTCGGGCAGTGACGAATAAAATCCCGTCGTAGATTGGCTATAGAGCGGCGTATTGGCTGTCCCATCCACGGTGACGGCACTACCATTCGCGCCCGCTGTGATCGGCGCCACCGGAATGAAGTTCGGGCGAAACTCGGTGGTGTCGTCCGCGTAGCCGCCAACACTGAACGAGCCATTGGTGAAGGTCTTCACGGTCTTCGCAAAAAGTGCCGAAGAACGGCTCGGAGCGGAAAACGAACCGGTACGGAAAGTATTGTTGCGCACAAAGCCGCCGGCCACCACGGTCGACCAACCGTCATGCATGCCGGTATTGGCGATGAGATCTGCACCTTCAGTCTGGTCACTGCCGTAGGTAAGCCCGAGACTTCCGCCGGCCTTCACGGTCGGCTGCACGGGCACGAAGTTCACGGTCCCGCCCACGCTATCGAACCAGCGATTCGCCGGATTGCCGGGCCCGTAGATGACATTGATCCCGGAGATAAGCTGCATGATCGGGACCTCGTTTGAGTCCCAGCCACCGTTGTGCGATATGAGGTTATTCATCGGCACCCCGTCAAAAAGCGCTGTAATGCCATTGCGCTCGACGTCGCCGTTCACACTGGACCAACCGACTTTGACGCCACGCATGGCAATCTCATAGCGCGCCGTTCCGCTGATACCGCCGTAGCCGCGCACCGCGACACCCGGCGCCATCGCCAAGGCCTGCGCGGACCCCGCCACAGGTCCGATCGCCTTAAGTTGCCGTTTCCCTATGACACGCACGGTCTGCGTCGACTTAAAGACGTGGCGCTTGGTGAACTTTGTGCTGGTCGCCTTTAAGGCCTTCTTGGCGCTTTGCGCGTTTACCGTGCCCACGTTGACGACCGAGTTATCATGGGCAAAAACGGAGGATGTCCCTGCCGCAAGCGCACAGAGGACCAGGGATGTGACGACGGACAGACGGACAGGCGCCGCCGATGAATAGCGTTTGCAGGACGACATGGTGCAGGTTTCCTCCACTATTTTTTGGGTTGCGGGAACTTTTATGGCGCTAATCTGCCGTACCCATGTGACATTACGGTCGGCGATTCGTGACGAAATTCTTACAAAGAGCGGGCGGCATGCGAGCGGCGACCGACACCATCGTTCCCGACAAAAAATCTGGTATCATTACTACCTTCGTGGTAATGTCGATATTAACGTATGGTGGGCTTATGAGAATCTGGCGTGAAGGAGAGATGGAGTCTGGCGTGAAACGTGAAGCGCAGGTGGCCCCCCGGCTTGGCAGTCAAGACCGGCCGCGGATTTGGGACGTGCCGACGCGGGCATTCCATTGGACCTTGGCGGTCCTAGTGGGCTGGGAGTGGGCGTCGGCCCATCTGGGGCACGGCTTCCTCCGCTATCACATGTGGGGTGGATACGCGATACTGACGCTGCTTTTTTTTCGGCTGATATGGGGTTTTGTGGGAAGCCGGACCGCGCGCTTCTCGCACTTCCTATGCTCGCCTCGGCGGACCTGGGCATACATAAAATCGTGGCGCTCCGGCGTGAAGCCGACCTACGGGCACAACCCCCTCGGGGGGTGGGCGGTGGCGGGCTTCCTGGTGGCGCTATTGGTCCAGGCGGGCACCGGGCTGTTCGCAACCGACGATGTCCTGACATCGGGGCCTCTGAACGGCCTGGTGGGATCGAACACAGGCGACTTCCTGACCCATATTCACAAGCTCAATTTTGACATCATCCTCGCACTCATCGCCACTCACGTGACGGCCGTGGTCCTGCATAGGGTGATCGGTGGCCACGATCTCGTGCGGCCCATGATCACCGGACGGGCATCGACGCATACGCCGGCCGACGCGCCGCACCTAAGCTTCGCGCGACCCTGGGTCGGCCTGATTGCACTGGCGCTCTCCGGGCTTGGCACTTGGCTCATCCTACAGATCTAGGTCCGGACACCCGCCACGGCGGGCGCGGTGCCCGGAGCCTGCGACCGTCAACGAATAAAGCGGTGATGACAGGACCGACACGAGCCCGCCACGCGCTCGAGTGGACGCGCCGCGCGCGTAAGCGGGCCCTGCGAGGTGGCCTGCGCCAGGGTCCGTGCGAGCGCCTCGAAACGGGTCACAGCCGCCCCAAAAGCGCGCGGCTCGCGCCAAATCCGCACGCTGGCCTTGGTCGCCCCGCGATCGGATCCCGGCACGAACGCCACCCAAGGAAGCGCGGCGAGCGCGGCGAGCGCCTGCCCCTCGGCCGCGAGGCGCGCCGGATCATAGGGCCGTTGATGCCGAAGCGTCTGAGCGATGCGCACGAGGTTCCATTGCATGGCTGCCATCAATTCGCGCCTATAGGCGATGTCCGACTGGATGCGGGTCTCGGCCGAAACGGCATAAGGCGTGAGCATGGTGGCCAGACAGACGAGTGCGGCCGCCTTCTTCAATCTCTTTATCACAAGCTCATCTCCTTAAAGGGGGGTTACCGCGACTCGAAATGGGTCGGGCGTGGGCAGCGTACAGACGCTTCGTGACCTCTGGATGACACCTAAGGACGACTCGGGCCGTGGGGCGCGAAAAACGTGCCTGCGGGACATCAGCGCCTGAGAGCGGAGATAGCAGCCGCCCGGACTCGACGGCCCTGTGCCCTGTGCTGCCACCCCCGGGGCCTCACAAGCCCCACGTCAGCGTGCACAGCCTAGGGTAGGCCGCGTACCGCTGCGCGGCAGATGGCAATGAGCGTCCCGGCCCACGGCGCTGCTAACAACATGGCCACGCCATTGACGCTCAAGAGCCACCGGAGGTCACCCGCCTTGCGCAGTGGGGCGGCGTCCACGGGGGCGTCGAAGAACATGAGCTTCACGATGCGCAAGTAATAAAAGGCGCCTATCACCGAGAACAGCACCGCGACCACCGCAAGTCCGTAGAAGCCGGCGCTCACCGCCGCCTGGATCACGGCGAGCTTGGCATAGAAGCCGATGGTCGGCGGGATGCCCGCCATCGAGAACATGAACAACAACATCATCCAAGCGTACCAAGGACTTCGCCGATGGAGGCCACGCAGATCCTCCAGGCGCTCGGCCTCGAAACCTTTGCGCGAGAGCAGAATGATGATACCGAAAGCCCCGAGGCTCATGAAAGCGTAGACAAGGGCGTAGAACAGGGCGTCGGCATAGCCGCCGACACGCGCACTCAAGACCCCCATCAACAAGAAACCCATGTGAGCAATGGCCGAATAGGCGAGCATGCGCTTCATATTGGTTTGCGCGATGGCAACGACGTTGCCAACACCCATGGAGAGCACCGCGAGCATGACGAGCATCTCCTGCCACGCCCCGGACAGGCCATGGAGCCCCTCCACCAGGAGACGCAGAAAGAGCGCGAATGCGGCCACCTTGGGTGCCGTGCTCACATACAAGGTCACCGCAGTCGGCGCCCCTTCATAAACATCCGGTATCCACATGTGGAAGGGTACCGCCCCGAGCTTGAAGGCGAGCCCCGAGAGCACGAAAACGAGCCCCAGTGTCGCCACCAGATTGTGCGGCGGCAGCGTGGCAAGCACGCTGGCCACCTGCGTGATGCGCAGACTGCCGGTCGCCCCATAGAGCATAGACATTCCATAGAGCAACAGACCTGATGCCAGCGCGCCCAGCACGAAATACTTCATCGCCGCCTCGGTCGCGCCAATGGAGTCTCGCTGCATGGCGATGAGCGCGTAGAGACTCAATGACAAAAGCTCAAGCCCGAGATAAAGCGACAAGAAATGCGCCGCGCTCACCATGACGCACATCCCGACGACACCTGTGAGCGCGAGCACGAAATATTCGCTGCGGAACACCCCCCGCTCGGCGATATAGGTGCGTGAATAGGCGAGCACGCCGATCGTCAGCATGAAGATGGCGATCTGGAAAATGGCGCTCAAGCGATCGCCCACCACCATGCCATGGAAAATGACGGTGGGCGCATCGCCCAGCATATGGTAGGCCGCGAAGCCCGCGCCCACGAGCGTTGCCTGCGACACACCATACATCAAGCCTTTGAATCGTCGCCTCCAGAAGAGGTCCGCAAGCAAGATCACGCAGGCCATGGTCAAAACGATGATTTCCGGCAAGACCGGTGTTATATACGCCATGGTACCACCCTAGGGAGTCGCGCCGCCGAGCTGTACGCCCGGACGCAATAAAAGATGATGCACCGACGCCGCCATCACATGGAGCAAAGGCGCCGGCCATAGACCCAAGAACAAGACGGCGACGCCTAACACGGCGAGGAACGTAAGTTCGCGACCCGTGACGTCTGAAAGACCCGCCACGGCAGGCTTCGTGACCGCGCCAAAGATCACCCGCTTATACATCCAAAGCGTATAGGCGGCACCCGAGATGAGCGTGGTCGCCGCCAGCACCGCATACCAGAAATCCGCCTTGAAGGCGCCAAGGATAACGAACAACTCCCCAACGAAACCCGAGGTTCCGGGCAGTCCGGCATTGGCCATGGCAAAGAGCATCATAAAAGCCGCGAAGATCGGCATGCGGTTTGCGACCCCCCCGTAGTCATGGATGGCGCGCGAATGGAGGCGGTCATAGAGGACGCCTACGCACAAAAACAGGCCCGCCGACACGAAACCGTGCGAAATCATCTGTACCAGCGCCCCTTCCATAGCGATGTTCTGGAAGAGGAAGATGCCCAGAGTGACAAACCCCATGTGCGCGATGGACGAATAGGCGATGAGCTTCTTCATGTCGTCCTGCACGAGCGCAACCAGACCTATGTAGACGATAGCGATCAGCGACAGAGTGATCATGAGGCCCGCGAGCTCATGGCTTGCCTCAGGCACGATGGGCAGGCTGAACCGCACGAATCCGTAGGCACCCATCTTCAGCATAATGGCGGCCAGAACCACGGACCCCCCCGTGGGAGCTTCGACATGGGCGTCGGGCAACCATGTATGCACAGGCCACATCGGAATCTTGACCGCGAAGGCAATCAGGAAGGCCAGAAATATCAGGATTTGTGGCGTGTTTCCGAGTGGCAGATGATAGAAAGACGCGATATTGAAGGTCTCGCCCGCCTCGAAATGCAGGTACAAAAGGGCGATCAGCATAAGCACCGATCCGAGAAAGGTGTACAAGAAGAACTTGATGGTCGCGTACACGCGGTTTGGCCCACCCCAGATGCCGATGATCAAAAACATCGGAATCAGCATAGCCTCCCAAAAGACGTAGAAGAGCATGGCATCGAGCGCGCAGAAGACGCCGATCATGAGCCCTTCCATAATGAGAAAGGCGGCGAAGTATTCCGCCACGCGCTCCTTGACCGCAGGTCCCGCGGCGATCACGACGACCACGCCTATGAAGCTCGTGAGCATCACGAGGGGCAGCGATATACCGTCTAGGCCTAAGGCGTAGTTGATATGGAAAGCGGGTATCCACGGTATGCGCTCGCCGAATTGCATGGCAAACGAATGGGCATGAAAGAGCCCCCAGAGCGGCACGGTGGCAAGGAAGGTGATCCCCGCGCCCGCCGTCCCCAAGGGCCGCACAAGGCCGGGCGCACGGCCGCCCAGGGCTAGGATGACAAGGCCTGTGGCGATAGGCAGCCAGATCGCGATACTCAGGGCTATGTGTCGATAGACGTCGATCATGACAGGCCTTATCCGTGGTGCAAGAAGAACGTCATTAACACGAAGAGGCCCAGAATGACCGCAAACGCGTAATGATAGATGTAACCGGACTGGAGGCGCCGTCCCCAGGCCGCGATGCGTCCAATGAGACGCGCGGTGCCGTTCACCATGGTGCCGTCTATGATCTGCACGTCGCCTACGCGCCAGAGGAAACGGCCCACGGCGCGCGCGGCGCGCGTGGCGCCTTGTTCATAGATCTCATCGAACCCGTACTTGGCGCGCAGGATGGCGTAGAGGATATGCAGGCGCCGCGCCATCTGCGCGGGCAATTCGGGTCTTAGGATATACATGTACCAAGCCGTTGCGATGCCCGCGAGCGCCAGATACAGGGGCGGCGACACGAAGGCTGCCGCAATGAAGGCCCACACCCCATGATAGTGGGGGGCCATGCGCAGCAAGGGATTATCCGCGGGCCGCACATACAGGGAGCCACGGAAAAAGTGCCCAAAGAGCAGCGGCCTCATAAGCACGATGCCAGCTAGAGCCGAGGGAATGGCAAGCACTATAAGCGGCACCGTGACGACCCATGGCGACTCGCGCAGATGGTGACGGGCGTGGGCATCCATGCGCGGCTCCCCATAAAAGGCCAGGAACAGCATACGGAAGGTGTAGAACGCCGTCACAAACACACCTGCGAGCACCGCCACAAAGGCGTAGTCAGCACCCGGGAGCGTCGAATGCGCCACCGCGTCTATGATCGCATCCTTGGAGAAGAAACCCGCGAAAGGTGGGATGCCGGCGAGCGCCAGAGAACCGACCCAGGTGGCGGCGAAGGTGATAGGCATGTAACGCCGCAGACCGCCCATCTTGCGCAGGTCCTGTTCATGATGCAGCGCAATAATGACCGACCCCGCCGCAAGGAACAGCAAGGCCTTGAAAAACGCGTGCGTCACGAGATGAAAAATGGCCACCGCGTAGGCCGACGCGCCAAGTGCCGCAGTCATGTAACCCAACTGGGAAAGCGTCGAATAGGCGATGACACGCTTGATATCAGTCTGCACCATGCCAAGCAAGGCCATGAAAAAGGCGGTCGACGCCCCCACCAACAGCACCACATCGCGCGCCACGGGGGACAGTTCGAAAAGCGGCGACATCCGCGCGACCATAAAGATGCCGGCCGTAACCATGGTGGCGGCGTGTATGAGGGCCGATATCGGCGTGGGGCCCTCCATGGAGTCAGGCAGCCAGACATGGAGCGGCATCTGCGCCGACTTCCCCATGGCGCCGATGAACAGGAGTACGCAGATGACAGTCAGCATGCTCCAGGAATCGTGATTGCTGAGCCACAGCTTGGCATGGATGGCCGCGGGCGCCTGCGCAAACACCGTTGCGTAATCCAGGCTATGAAACACCGTGTATATCGCGGCGATGCCGAGAATGAAGCCGAAGTCACCCAGCCGATTCACGAGAAAGGCCTTGAGACTCGCGAAGATCGCCGACTCCCGCGTGAACCAAAAACCGATCAAGAGGTAGGAAACGAGACCCACGCCTTCCCAACCGAAGAATAGCTGCATGAAGTTGTTGGCCATGACCAGCATCAGCATAGCGAACGTGAAAAGCGATATATAGCTGAAGAAACGCTGATAACCCGGATCACCGCGCATATAGCCGATGGTATAGATGTGCACCATGAGCGAGACAAAGGTGACCACCACCATCATGAGGGCCGTAAGCGGGTCGATCAGGAAGCCCACGACCAGCGGAAGGCGGCCGGCATAACCCCATGTATAGACAGTCGCGTCCAGGTCGTGCCCAGACATCACCTGTGGCAATGCATATCCCGCCGATAAGGCAAAGGCCACCGCAACACCTAAGATGGTGACGCGGTGCGACCACACGGGTCCCAAGGTCCGGCCGAAAATTCCGGCGATCAAGGCGCCCGTGAGGCACGCCAAGGGGATCGCCCCATACAGCGAAAGCGCGGAGGCCATGGCGCTAGCCCTTCAAGGTATCGAAATCGTCGACATTGATCGTGCGACGATTACGGAACAAGACGATGAGGATGGCCAGACCAATAGCCGACTCGGCCGCGGCAACCGTCAGGATGAAGAAGACGAAGACCTGTCCTGACATCCCCCAAAGGTAGTGCGAGAAGGCCACGAAATTCAGGTTGACGGCGAGCAAAATGAGCTCGATTGCCATCAGCAACACCACGAGGTTCTTGCGGTTGAGAAATATGCCGACGACGCCGATCGCAAAGAGCGCCGCCGCCAAGATCAGATACTGCGACAGTGAAACCACAGACCTCTCTCCCCGTTTATTAGAATGTACGGCGTCAAGCCTTCGGCTCCGTCCGCATCTTAACGATTCGCATCCGATCCTGGGCCCGCACCTCGACCTGTCGGGCCGGGTCCTGATACTTGGTGTCCGGGCGCCGACGCATGGTCAGCGCAATGGCAGCGATGATGGCAACCAGCAGAATGACCGCGGCAATCTCGAACGGATAAACGTAAGTGGTATACAAAAGCATGCCGAGCGCGCGCGTATTGCTGTAATGGGGATGCGCGACATGGGTGGCGGCGTGCGCAAGGCGGCCCGCAGCAAATTGTTTGGGGCCCACCGCGAGCGCGATCTCCGCGACCATAAGGACCGCCACAAGCCCGCCCACCGGGAGATAATCGGCGAACCCCTGCCTCAAGACTGCCAGATTCACGTCGATCATCATCACAACGAACAAGAACAGCACCATGACCGCCCCGACGTAGACAAGCACAAGGACGATCGCGAGGAATTCGGCCTTCAAGAGCATCCAGAGACAGGCGGCACTGACGAAGGCCAGCACCAAGAACAGCGCCGACTTCACGGGGTTACGGATAGTGACGACCATGGCGGCCGAACCCAGCAATACTGCCGCAAAAAAGTAGAAGATCGCGTCTTCGAACGTCATGGTCCCCCGCCCCTATCGGTATCGCGCATCGGCGGCGCGATCGGCCGCGATCTCTTTTTCGTATTTGTCGCCTATGGCAAGCAGCATCGACTTCGTGTAAACGAGATCCCCCCGCCTTTCGCCATGGTAATCGAACACGCGCGTCTCCACGATCGAATCCACGGGGCACGACTCCTCGCAAAACCCACAGAATATGCACTTCGTGAGATCGATGTCGTAGCGCGTCGTACGGCGCGTGCCATCGTCGCGCTGCTCGGACTCGATCGTGATGGCAAGCGCCGGGCAAACCGCCTCACAGAGTTTGCAGGCAATGCACCGCTCCTCACCATTGGGGTAGCGCCGCAAAGCGTGCAGCCCACGAAAGCGTGGTGACTGCGGCGTACGCTCATCCGGATATTGCACCGTGATCTTGCGCGCAAAGAAATGCTTGCCCGTGAGCGCGAGCCCCTGCAGAAGCTCAATGAGCAAAAAGCTATGCAGGTATTTCCGTATCGCTTTCATGAGGAACCCCCGCTAACGGTAAAACAAGAAAGCCCACGGCGTAAAAAAAATCACAAAGCCCATGACCCCGATCCAGACCAGGGTCACCGGGATCAGCACCTTCCAACCAAGCCGCATGATCTGGTCGTAGCGATAGCGCGGAAAAGTCGCACGCAGCCACAGGTACAGAAACAGAATCACCGAGACCTTGAGCAAAAACCATCCGAGAGGCGGCACCCAGGTGAAGGGAGCGAAATCAAAAGGAGGTAACCAGCCGCCCAGGAACAAAATCGCCGTCAGGGCCGAAAGAAGGATCATATTCGCATATTCGGCCAGGAAAAAGAGCGCGAACGTCATGCCTGAGTATTCGACATGGAATCCGGCCACGATCTCCGACTCACCCTCGGCGACATCGAAGGGCGCGCGATTGGTTTCCGCTACACCGGCGATGAAATAGACGAGAAACAACGGGAAGAGGGGTAGGAAAAGCCAATGCCAGAACCCGCCGGCCTGGTCGAGCGCGATCTGGCGAAGGTTCAGGGTGCCGGCCGCCATGAGCACGCCCACAAGAGCAAACCCCATGGCGATCTCATACGCGACGATCTGGGCCGCCGAGCGCAGGCTACCTAGGAAGGCGTACTTGGAGTTCGAGGCCCAGCCGGCGATAACCACCCCATAGACCCCCATAGAGGTCGCCGCGAGCACGAACAAAAGGCCCGCGTTGACGTTGGCAAGCACCAAGGTGTTGGTGAATGGCACGACCGCCCAGGCCACGAGCGCCGGCAGAAGCGCCAAAACCGGCGCCGCGACGAATAAAGCCTTGTTGGCCCCGGACGGGACGATAATCTCCTTCAGGAGAAGCTTCACGCCGTCGGCGATAGGCTGCAGCCACCCCCGCGGACCCACCCGGTTCGGGCCGATGCGCACCTGCATGTACCCTATGACCTTGCGCTCGGCGAAGGTTAGATACGCCACACTCAACATGAGCGGGACCACGATCGCCACGATCTTGATCAAGTCCCACAGCAAAAGCTGCGACCAGACCGGCAGGGTGCCCCATAGCGCCGTTAACTCGCCCATGCGTCAGATCCGCCTCACGCTCAGGGTCCCGGACCACGGCAAGCGCGCAGTCTCCTCTATGGCGGCCGCAACGTAGGCGGCCCCATCCGGGACTCGGTTATCGATGGCAACCTCGAGGACCGCGTCTGCATCCCCCATCACCACCCGTACCGTATTGCCCGCGGAAAGCTCGAGCCGCAAGGCCTGTCCCTCGTTCAGGCGCAGAACCGGCTGCCCCCGGTCGGCTGTCTGGTGCAGGACTTCGGAACGGCGTACGAGACTGTCCGAGTCATACAAGCCTACCTCAGCGATGCGTTCCAGGCCCGCCTCCGGCGACTCGCGGCCGGCAAGCGTCATGGGTTGGTGGCAGAGAGAGACCGCCGACAGATCGCCGATCGCCTCGCGAATGGCTGCGGTGGAATCGTAGACAAGCCCCGATACCCCGCACTTCTCGGCCAGTACCCGCAGGATTTTCCAGGCCGGACGGGCCTCGCCGCGCGGCGTCACGGCTGCCTCAAACGTCTGCCAACGCCCCTCGCCGTTCACGCAGGATCCATCGGTCTCGGTAAACGGCGCCATGGGCAGGATGACCTGCGCGTAATCCAGCGCCTCGGAACGAAACGCCGACAAGGCCACCACGAATCGGGCCTCACGCAAGGCCGCGCGCGCGCGGCCACCATCCACGCTATCGATCACGGGCTCGGCATCAACCAGCAGGAAGCCCTTCTGACTGCCATCCCACATCGCCTGCACCGGCCGTCCGCCACTCTTGCGCGCGCCGCCCAGCGCCTCGCGATGCGGGACCACTCCCGCAAGCCACAGGCCCGCGGAATTGCCGGGTGGCATACGGCCCACTGTAGCCCCTGCGATCTCGCCCAAGACCGCGGCGAGTGACCGCAGCACGGCCGCTTGCGGATGGGAGTCGGCAAGCGCCCCCAGCAGGATCGCCGGGCGTTCGGCCACGCACAGCCACGCGGCCGTTCGGGTCTCGACCTCACCGGCGGACAGACCCTTCGTCCACGCCGCCACCTCGGGTGGCAAAGCAGTCCCGGTACAAGCCGCCACCGCAACAAGCAATCTTCCTACCGCTTCAGGGAGCTTGCTCGGGGCCACTACGGTCTTGTCCGCCAGATCGAAGGTGAAAGCAAAATCCATGGGATTGATGGCCGCGATCTTGGCGCCGTCGAGGAAAGCCTTGCGCAGCCTATGGGCAAGCAGGGGCTGTTCCTTGCGGATATTGCTGCCAATGAGAATCACAGCGTCAAGACGCTCGAGTTCGGCGATCTCAACACCAAGCGTGGGGTAGGCTGGGGCGCCCGCATCGTCGCGAAAATCCCCCTCCCGCAACCTATGATCGACATTGTCGGACCCAAGGCCGCGCACAAGACGTTGCAGAAGAAAGCCTTCCTCGACGGTCGCCTGCGCGGATGCAAGACCCGCAAGCGCCCCCGGGCCGTCCTGGGCTATCACGTCCCGCAACCCCTGAGCGGCCGTCTCGAGCGCCACATCCCAATCAACCTCGTGCCAGCTCTCACCATCCCTAACGAGCGGGACCGAAAGCCGCGTCTCGGCGTCCAGCGCCGTGTAGCTGAAACGGTCGCGGTCCGAGATCCAGGTCTCGTTCACCGCCGCGTTCTCGCGTGGCAGCACACGCATCACCTTGTTGCGACGCGTCTCGATCAGAATATTGGCACCTACGCAATCGTGCGGACTCACCGAGGGCTTGGCCATCAGCTCCCAGGAGCGGGCCGTGTAACGAAACGGCTTCGAGGTCAAGGCCCCTACCGGGCAGAGATCGATCATATTGCCGGAAAGTTCCGAGTCGACAGTGGCCTCGACGTAGGTGCCGATGCGCATGTGCTCGCCGCGGCCGGTCGCGCCCAACTCCATAATGCCGCCGATCTCCTGACCGAAACGCACGCAGCGCGTGCAATGGATGCAGCGCGTCATTTCGGTCGATATCAAGGGCCCTATGTCTTGATCCTTGACGATGCGCTTGGCCTCGGTGAAGCGCGAAACATCGCGCCCATAACCCACCGCCAGATCCTGCAGGTCGCATTCCCCACCCTGATCGCAAATCGGGCAATCGAGCGGGTGGTTTATGAGCAGGAACTCCATCACGCCCTTCTGTGCCGTCCGGGTCTTCTCCGAGCGCGTCGAGACCTTCATGCCTTCGGTCACGGGCGTGGCGCAGGCCGGCACCGGTTTTGCGACGCGCTCCACATCCACGAGACACATGCGGCAATTGGCGGCAACAGATAGGTGCTTGTGATAGCAAAACCGCGGGATATAGATCCCAGCCGCCTCAGCGGCCTCGATCACCATGGCGCCTTCTTCCACCGCGAGCTCTTTGCCATCGATCTCGATATGCAGCATCGTCGCCTCCCCGCCCTTCACGCGGCCGCCGCCATCGGACAGCAGCCTCGGTCAATATGGGCCTCGAACTCTTCCCGGAAGTTCTTGATGAAACTTATGACCGGCAGCGCCGCCGCATCTCCCAAGGCACAGATGGTTCGCCCCTCCATCTTCCTTGCCATATCCGTCAAGAGATCCAAGTCTTGCATCCGCCCCTCGCCATGCTCTATGCGGTGCAGCACCCGCGCAAGCCACCCCGTGCCTTCGCGACAGGGCGTACATTGACCGCACGACTCTTCGTAATAGAAATGCGAGATGCGTTCGAGGGCGCGCACCATGCAGGTCGTGTCATCCATGACAATCACCGAACCCGCACCCAACATGCTGCCCGCCTTGGACAGCGCATCGTAGTCCATGGTCAGATCCATCATGATTTCGCCGCGCACGACCGGTACCGAGGAGCCGCCCGGGATCACAGCCTTCAGCTTACGGCCCCGCCACACGCCACCCGCCATTTCGAGCAGCTTGGCGAAAGGCGTCCCCAAGGGTACCTCGTAGTTCCCGGGCTGGTTCACGTGTCCCGATACGGAAAAAATCTTCGGCCCGCCGTTATTGGGCTTGCCGATCTCCAGGAACCATTGGCCACCGTGGCGCACGATGGCCGGGATTGAGGCCAGGGTCTCGGTATTATTGATCGTCGTCGGGCGCCCGTAGAGGCCGTAACTCGCAGGGAATGGCGGCTTGAAGCGCGGCTGGCCTTTCTTGCCCTCGAGTGACTCCAAAAGCGCGGTCTCCTCGCCACAGATATAGGCCCCGCCCCCTCTATGGACATGCAGATCGAAATCGATGCCCGAGCCCAAGATGTTCTTGCCGAGATATCCCGCGGCGCGGGCCTCGACGAGCGCCTCCTCGAACCGCGCGATCGGTTCGTAGAATTCGCCACGAACGTAGTTGTAACCCATGGTCGCGCCTATGGTGTAGCCCGCTATCGCCATACCTTCGATCAAGGCATGGGGGTTGAAGCGCAAGATGTCGCGGTCCTTGAAGGTTCCGGGCTCGCCCTCGTCGGAATTGCAGACGATGTATTTTTGGCCGGGCGCGTTACGCGGCATAAAGCTCCACTTGAGGCCGGTCGGAAAGCCTGCGCCGCCACGACCGCGCAGCACCGACTTCTTGATCTCGTTCACGATCTCGTCCGGCGGCGTCCTTTCACTCAGGATGCGTCGCCATGCCTGATAGCCGCCATCGCTTTCGTAAACGCCAAGCGTCCACGGACGATCGCGATGCAAGTTCCGAAAACAGACCTCGTTCGCCATGCTTACTCCAAGCCCGCCAGAATCTCATCGATGCGGCTGGGCGTCAGATTCTCGTAGTAGGTCTTGCCGATCTGAAACATGGGCGCGCCCCCGCAGGCTGCCAGGCACTCGACCTCTTTCAGCGTAAAGCGCCCATCCGGCGTCGTCTCATTGAACCCGATCCCAAGCCGTTTCTTCAAATGCGCGACGATATCGTCGCTACCACGCAGGAGACAGGAAATGTTCGTACACACGCTGACCTTATGCCGCCCCACCGGCTCCAGATCATACATGGTGTAGAAGCTCGCCACCTCGTAGACCTGGATGGGCCGCATCCCGAGCAATTCGGCGATATAGTCCATGAGCGACACACTCAACCACCCGTGCTCCTCCTGGGCGATATGCAGAGCCGCCATCACCGCTGACTGCTTATGCTCCGGTGGGTATTTGGCGATCTCCCGGTCGATCTGTTCGAGCGATTCCTTCGTCAACATGCGCTCACCTGTCAACTTCGCCGAAAACGATGTCCTGGGTGCCGATGATGGCTACGACGTCGGCGATCATATGGCCGCGGGTCATTTCGTCCAAGGCCGCCAGATGCGCGAAACCCGGCGCTCTGATCTTCACGCGGAACGGCTTATTGGCGCCGTCCGACACAAGGTAGATGCCGAACTCGCCCTTGGGATGCTCGACCGCCGCATAGGCCTCGCCCGCCGGCACCGAGTAACCTTCCGTAAACAGCTTGAAGTGATGGATCAAGGCCTCCATGTCGGCCTTCATTTCCTCGCGCGAGGGCGGCACGACCTTATGGTCACTCACGATCACGGGGCCCGGATTCTTGCGCAGCCAATCGATACATTGGGTCACGATCCGGTTGGACTGGCGCATCTCCTCGACGCGCACGAGATAACGATCATAACAATCGCCCTGGACCCCGACCGGTATATCGAAATCCAGCTTGTCGTATACCTCGTAGGGCTGCTTCTTGCGAAGATCCCACTCGACACCGGATCCCCTCAGCATGGGACCCGTAAAGCCGAGCTGCAGGGCGCGCTCCGGGCTCACGACGCCTATACCCACAGTCCTTTGCTTCCAGATCCGGTTATCGGTGAGCAAGGTCTCATAGTCGTCTACATAGCCCGGGAAGCGCCGGCAAAAATCGCCAAGAAAATCGAGGAGGGTGCCCTCTCGATTGGCATTCATACGCGCCACGTCCTTCTCGTCGTGCCAACGCGACACGCTGTAGCGAGGCATGCTGTCCGGCAGGTCCCGGTAGACCCCGCCCACCCGATAATAAGTGGCATGCATGCGCGCCCCGGACACCGCCTCGTAGGCGTCCATCAGATCCTCGCGCTCCCGGAAGGCATACAGAAACACCGTCATCGCGCCGATATCAAGCGCGTGCGCCCCAAGCCACAGCAGGTGGTTCAAGATGCGCGTCAGTTCGTCGAACATCACGCGGATGTACTGTGCGCGGATCGGCACCTCGACCTTCAGGAGCTTCTCCAGGGCCATGACGTAGGCGTGCTCATTGGCCATCATGGAGACGTAATCAAGTCGGTCCATGTAGGGAATGGACTGGTTGTAGGGCTTGGTTTCGGCGAGCTTCTCGGTCGCGCGATGCAGAAGTCCGATATGCGGATCCGCGCGCTCCACGACCTCGCCGTCGAGTTCCAAGACGAGTCGGAGCACGCCGTGGGCCGAAGGATGCTGCGGTCCGAAGTTCATCGTGTAATTACGAATCTCTGCCACCGTAGCCCTCCTCTCGGATCACGCGCGGGACCAGCACGCGCGGTTCTATGCTGACAGGCTCGTACACCACGCGCCGTTTATCGGGGTCATAGCGCACCTCCACGCGCCCCGAGATCGGAAAATCCTTTCGGAACGGGTGACCTACAAACCCGTAGTCCGTTAACAAGCGCCGCAAGTCCTTATGCCCTTCGAAGATAAAACCAAACAGATCGAAGGCCTCGCGCTCATACCAATCGACTGAGTTCCAGACCCCCGTCAAGGAGGCGATCGCCGGCTGCTCGTCGTCGAGGAACGCACGAACCCTCAGGCGCCGGTTGTGGGCGAGAGACAGCAGATGCGCCACGACCGCGAACCGCGGCTCGCGTCGTTCTCTTTCCCCATAAGTCAGATAATCCACGCCGCAAAGATCGATAAGCTGCTCGAAGTGAAATGCGGGCTCATCGCGCAAAGTTTGGCAGGTCGCAAGCCATCTCTCGCGCGGCACTACAAACGTTACCTCGCCGTGCTCCACCGTGACGGAGGCAAGCGCGTCCCCGAAGGTTTTTCGGGCATAGTCGAGGAAGGCCTCTTGCGTGGTCATGACTTAAGGGAGCCCTATGTCGGGTTCAACGCGCGATCGTGTTCGTGCGCCGAATTTTGTTTTGAAGCTGGATGATCCCATAGAGGAGGGCTTCTGCTGTGGGTGGACACCCGGGTACATAGACATCCACCGGCACAATCCGGTCGCAGCCGCGCACCACAGCGTATGAGTAGTGATAGTACCCACCTCCATTGGCACACGATCCCATGGAAATGACCCAACGCGGCTCCGCCATCTGGTCATAAACCTTACGCAGGGCCGGGGCCATTTTGTTGACCAAGGTGCCCGCGACGATCATCACATCCGACTGCCGCGGGCTCGGCCGAAACACCACACCGAAACGATCCAGGTCATAACGCGCGGCGCCGGCATGCATCATCTCGACCGCGCAACAGGCGAGCCCGAACGTCATGGGCCACAGGGACCCCGTCCGCGTCCAATTGATCACCTTGTCCGCGGATGTGACGACCCAGCCCTTGTCGAGAATGCCTTCTACTCCCACTCGAGCGCCCCTTTCATCCACTCATAGACAAATCCCACGACCAGAATTCCCAGGAATAAAACCATGGCCAAAAAACCCGGGCGTCCGATCTGCTTTAGGGCCACGGCCCACGGGAACAAAAACGCGATCTCGAGATCGAAGACAATAAATAGGATGGCGACGAGGTAGTAACGCACATCGAACTTCATGCGCGAATCCTCGAACGCCTCGAAGCCGCATTCGTAGGGCGAGAGCTTGGCGGCATCCGGGTGATGAGGAGCGAGCACGCGGCCGAGGACCATCGGTAGGACGCCGACGACGACGCCTACGCCTATGAAAATCAGAATAGGCAGATAATTTTGTAACATCCGCTTTCCTCGAGATGGACCTCGGGCATGGCTGAAAGCCGCCGGGTTGGTTAGTCTAGACACCCCTGCGCGCGCAAGTCAAGCCAGGGCGCGCCCTATAGTTTTATTCTATTTCAAGCGGTTAGCCATCCTCGAGAGAGGCGGGCTGGAGGAAAATCTGGTGCCGAAGGCGGGACTCGAACCCGCACAGCTTGCGCCACCGCCCCCTCAAGACGGCGTGTCTACCAATTCCACCACTTCGGCGAACTCGACTCTATCCCGTCCTTAACCCTAGACCTCGCACTAAGGGACCTTGTGGTCCGGTATGCCGGGGACAGTGGACGGGGATTGCGGTACCGGCGCGGCCGGGGCCGCGGGCTGCGTTTGCGGTACCGGCGCGGCCGGGGCCGCGGGCCGCACGATCTCGGTCACACTCTGCAAAGAACGCGGGTGTGCCGAAAGATAGGCGAGCCCTAAACTCGTTATAAAAAATAAGGTTGCGAGCACGGCAGTCACGCGGCTCAGAAAAGTCGCCGAACCACGCGCCCCGAACAAGGTCTGCGACGATCCGCCGCCGAAAGAAGCGCCCATATCGGCCCCCTTGCCGTGCTGCAAAAGCACGACCCCGATCAGCGTGAGCGCAACTAAAATCTGTAAGATCACCAAAAAAACCGTCATGACGCCCTTCTTACCCGATGCATGCCGCGCGGCAAATACCGACGAAGTCGGCGCCCGCGAGTGACGCGCCCCCTATCAGGCCGCCATCTATGTCGTCCTGCTCAAACAGATCACGCGCGTTCTGCGCCTTGACGCTGCCGCCATACAATATGCGCAAGCGCCCTGCCGCCTCTGCGCTCTGCCGCGCAACCACATCCCGGATGAACCGGTGAACTGTCTGCGCCTCTGCGGGGCTCGCCGCGCGTCCCGTACCGATCGCCCAAACCGGCTCGTAGGCGACCACGGCGCGGTCGAAGGCGTTGCTCCCGCACTCCTTGAATACTGCGGAAAGCTGCCGAAGAACCACTTCCTGCGTACGTCCCGCGTCACGCTCAGCTGCCGTCTCGCCCACGCAAAGGACGGGCGTCAGATCGGCCGCGAGTGAGCGCGCAAATTTCTGCGCCACAATCGCATCGGTCTCCCGAAATAAGGTGCGACGCTCCGAGTGACCTATGATAGCAAATCGACAGCCCACATCGCGCGCCATCTCAGCCGATACATCGCCCGTGTAGGCCCCGTCCGTATAGGCGCTCACATCTTGCGCCCCGCAGACAACGGTGCTGTTTGCGGCGAGCCTATCCATGACCAAGCCGAGGTACGGATAAGGGGGGCATACCACGACCTCGACACCGAACAGATCACCGATGTCGGCCATGATGGCCTTCAGCAAACCCTCGACCATGGAGCGACGGCCGTTCATCTTCCAGTTACCCATCACCAACGGCTGCCGCACGCCCCCCCCACATATTCTTCTGAAACGCGCGCAGATGTTACCGGCAAGCCCGGTGGAAAGCAATTTTCGAACCCGGAAAAATCCGGCCCTCGTTTCAGGCCATGCGCGCTATTCGCATATCAGGCTACGGCAGCCCCGGCGGCCGCTTTGGTGACGGCCGCGGCCAGTTGTTCGGTGAGGTCGGCCACCATCTGGGCTTCAGCCGCCTCAACCATGACGCGCACGACGGGCTCGGTCCCGGACGGTCGTAAGACCACCCGACCGGCGTTCCCCAGACGACGCTCGACCTCATGGAGGACGGCAACCACCTCAGGGGCCCGTACTACCTCGCGCGCCGACACCCCGCGATTCAAAGTGACATTCACGAGCGCCTGCGGGTAGACGGACATCCCTTCGGCGAGCTCCGCGAGACTGCGTTCGGACTCGCGCATGGCGGCAAGCACCTGCAAGGCGGCAATCACGCCATCGCCCGTCGTGCTCTTATCCAGACAAATCACGTGTCCTGAGGCCTCGCCACCCAAATCCCAGCCCTGCTCCGCCAAGAGCGCCATCACATAGCGGTCGCCCACTGCGGTGCGCCCGAATGGGATCTCCAAGCGCTTCAGGGCTTGCTCGAGACCCACGTTGCTCATGAGGGTACCGGCCACGCCCGGCACCGGGACGCCCGAGCGCTTCCTGTGTGCGGCGATGATATAGAGGATGCGGTCGCCATCGATCGTGCAGCCGTGCCGATCGACCATGACCACGCGATCGCCGTCGCCATCCAAAGCGATACCGAGGTCGGCACCCGCCGCCAGGACCGCTTGCCGCAAGGTCTCCGGACAGGTCGATCCGCAGGCGCGGTTGATATTGAACCCATCCGGCGCATTGCCGATCGCCACGACCTCCGCCCCCAACTCACCGAAGACATGAGGGGCGATCTGATAGGCTGCCCCGTGGGCGCAGTCGACCACAATCTTCAGGCTCTCGAGCCCAAGACGATAAGGGAAAGTGCTCTTGCAAAACTCGATATAGCGGCCGGCCGCATCCGGAAAACGGCGGACCTTTCCCAGTTCAGCCGACGGCACCGTACGCATGGGCTTGCGCATCATGGCCTCTATCGCGCATTCCACTTCATCGGGCAACTTGGTGCCGAGCGACGAAAAAAACTTGATGCCGTTGTCCTCGTAGGGGTTGTGCGAGGCGCTAATGACGATCCCCGCCTGAGCGCGCGCGGTGCGCGTCAGATAGGCAATGCCAGGGGTGGGCATGGGCCCTATCAGGCGTATGTCCGCCCCGGCCGCCGAAAGGCCCGCCTCGAGAGCGGACTCGAGCAGATAACCCGAGATCCGCGTGTCCTTTCCAATCAACACGCTGCCGCGGTCGTCGCCCTTTGCCAAGAGCACCCGTCCGGCCGCCCAACCCAACTTCAAAACGGTCTCCGGGGTAATCGGCTCCTCGCCGACCCGTCCCCGCATTCCGTCCGTACCAAAATACTGACGCTTCACGCAACCCGCTCCTTAGGTTCGAATACCCACTCCCAAGCGCGCACCGCCTCCCGCGTCTCGCGCACATCATGCACACGCACAACCTTCGCACCGCCTTGGATCGCGGCCAGTGCCAGCGCAACACTGGTCTGAAGCCGCCCGCCCGCCGGCAAACCCCAGGGCTCGCCCGTCATACGCTTACGGGAGATGCCGACCAGAACTGGGGCCAGTGCCGCAATCTCTGGCAAGTCGAACAACAGACTGCGGTTCTCGGCCAAATCCTTGCCGAAACCAAACCCCGGGTCGACGATGATGCGATCACGGGGGATACCCGCTAGGCACGCCGCTTCTATGCGCTGGGCGAGATAGGATTTCACCTCGCCTACGATGTCGCCCGAGCTGCCACGCGTCCCCATGATGGACGATCCGCCCGGCTCATGCATCAGACAAACCGGTACGCCGAGCTTGGCCGCCGCGGCCAGGGCTCCGGGTCTCGTCAGGGCGCGCACATCATTAATCAGGGAGGCTCCCGCCGCGACCGCCTCGGTCATGACCAAAGGTTCGGAGGTATCCACCGAGAACGACACGGGGAGCCGACCACAGAGCGCCTCCAAGACCGGGATGACGCGTTCGCACTCCTCTTCGGGGCTCACGGGGGTGGCCCCCGGACGCGTCGACTCGCCACCGATATCTATGATATCGGCCCCCGCCGCGACCAGGGCTTCGACATGTTTGAGCGCCTGATCACGGGACAAAAAAAGACCCCCGTCTGAAAACGAATCGGGGGTCACATTCAAGATGCCCATAATAGCAACCCGGCCATCCGGCCGCAGCCAGCATGCCGCGGCCTTGCTCGCCTCGCTCATCGCGCCGCTACCGGGATTCCCCTGCCGGGGTATCCATGCGGGGCTTCACGACGGCCCGATCCGCAGCCTTGGGCTCGCTACTATCGCCACCCGGGGTGGGATCATTGTAGCCGTACGGGGGGCGCGGCTTGCGGCCCTCCATGATATCGTTGATCTGATCGGTGTCGAGCGTCTCCCACTCGAGGAGCATGCCAGCCATCATCTCCACCTTGTCCTTATTGGTCTCGATGACGCGCCGCGCGCGTGTGTACTGCTCGTCGATGATCCGGCGGATCTCGGCGTCCACGAGTTGGGCCGTGGCATCGCTCAGGTTCTTGTGCGTCGTCACGTCGCGCCCAAGGAAGACCTCACTTTGGTTCTCGCCGTACACGCGCGTACCCAGCCGATCACTCATGCCCCAGCGGCTCACCATGTTGCGCGCAAGCTCCGTGGCCCGCTCGAAATCATTGGCCGCCCCAGTGGTCATCTGATGCATGAAGACCTCCTCCGCTATACGGCCTGCCATGAGCACGGCCACGGTCGACAGAAGGTACTCGCGATCGTGGCTATAGCGATCCTCGGTCGGTAGCTGCATCGTCACACCCAGTGCGCGGCCGCGCGGGATGATGGTCACCTTGTGCACAGGATCGGTATTGGGCAATAGCCGCGCGACCACGGCGTGGCCTGATTCATGGTAAGCGGTATTGATTCGCTCCTTCTCGGGCATCACTATGGACCGCCGTTCGGCACCCATGACGATCTTGTCTTTGGCGAGCTCAAAGTCCTGCATCTCCACGAGCCGCTTGTTGGCGCGCGCCGCGAACAAGGCGGCCTCGTTGACAAGATTGGCAAGATCGGCGCCGGAGAAGCCGGGTGTCCCACGGGCAAGAATGCTCGGGACCACGTCATCCGACACCGGCACCTTGCGCATATGGATACGGATGATCTGTTCACGGCCCCGGATGTCGGGCAGCGGCACGAAGACTTGCCGATCGAAACGGCCTGGCCGCAGAAGGGCCGGATCCAGGACGTCGGGCCGGTTGGTGGCGGCGATTACGATCACGCCCTCGCTACCCTCAAACCCGTCCATCTCCACGAGGAGCTGGTTTAATGTCTGCTCACGCTCGTCATGTCCACCACCGAGGCCCGCACCGCGCTGCCGGCCGACCGCATCGATCTCGTCAATGAAGATGATACATGGCGCGTGTTTCTTCGCCTGGTCGAACATGTCGCGGACGCGCGAAGCGCCGACACCCACGAACATCTCGACGAAATCCGAACCCGAGATCGAGAAGAAAGGGACCTTCGCTTCACCAGCAATCGCCTTGGCGAGCAGCGTCTTGCCGGTACCAGGGCTACCCGTCATGAGCACCCCGCGCGGGATCCGTCCGCCGAGCTTCTGGAACTTGGTCGGGTCCCGCAGAAACTCGACCAACTCCTTGACCTCTTCCTTGGCTTCTTCGACACCTGCGACGTCGTCGAATGTCACTTTATTGGTGTCTTCCGTCAACATCCGCGCCTTGCTCTTCCCGAAGCTCATCGCGCTGCGACCGCCACCGCCCCCCTGCATCTGGCGCATGAAGAAGATCCACACCCCGACAAACAACAGCAATGGGAACCAGTTGATGAATATCTGCAGGAGCAGAGACTGCTGCGCCGGCGGCTTGGCATCGACACTCACGCCATTATTCAACAGCTGGTCGATCAATCCGGAGTCGGTCGGCGTATAGGTCTGGAAGCGCTGACCGGTCTTGGTGATACCCGTGATCTCGTGACCCTTGATGACGACGCGGCCTACCTGCCCCTGTTTCACGTGATTGATGAACCGCGAAAACGGGATGGAGTGCACCGCCGGGTGGTGGTTACCGAAGCTGTTGAAGACCGACATCAGAACGATGGCGATAATGAGCCACAGCAGCAGATTCTTTGCGAGATTATTCAAGGTGTGACCTCGTGCGCCCCAAAAGACGCGCCTGCCGCCATTCTCCTACGACTCCGGTCCCGACACAACAGGCCGTAACCCGGTACCGAGGAGGTAGACCTCGGGGCTACGGGGGCGCGACGCCGGCGGTTTGCGCGTGGCCACCCGTTGGAAACGGCGCCGCATATCGGCCAAAAGCTCCGTAAATCCGGCACCCTGAAAGACTTTAATAAGACAACTACCGTCTCGGGTCAAGCACGAGGCGGCAAAATCCAGGGCGATCTCGGCAAGCCCAACGGCCCGGGCCTGATCCGACACCCCCACACCGCTCATATTGGGGGCCATATCCGAAATTACAAGATCCACTCGGTCCCCCAGGGCCCTTTGAACCTGTGCATAGCATTCAGGCTCGGTGAAATCGCCTTGAATAAACGTAACACCCGGCAAGGGATCCATGGCTAGAACATCGACCGCCACCAGACGACCGGCAGGCCCGAGCCTACCGGCCGCATACTGGGAAAAGCCCCCTGGGGCCGAGCCCAAGTCGGCGATGATGCTGTCGGGACGTATGAGATGGTCGCGGGCGTCGATTTCCATGAGCTTATAGGCCGCGCGCGAGCGATAACCCTCAGCCTGGGCGCGCTTCACATAGGGATCGGCGAAATGCTCATCCATCCACCGGTTACGGGCCATCGTCTTCGCTCTTTGGGCTACAGGGCGCGGGCCACGACCACGAGACCCAGTACGCCTTCAATCAGGTAGATCGTGGTAGAAACGGCGTGCATAGCCATGAAGAGGCCCCAGGTGGGGCTTTGGGGGCCAAAATCCGGCGCGCCGCGCAGATAGGCCATGATGGGCAGGATGATAAGCGCGAACGCGCCATCGAGCGCCCAAGCGATCTGGGCCAAACGCCGATAACGGCCCGGAGGCACCGTTTGCGCGACAACCCCGCCCAGAATGAGACCGAGGCCCTGGCCTGCGACGAACAGATCGCCCGCAAGCCCGCCCGCGACCGACTGCGGGAGCCGCCAGAACAAAAGCGCGACCACGGCCGCCGTGGTCCAGAGGCTGCCCATCCAGAACACCGCGGCCACGCGCGCTACACCAAGCGCGAACGACCGCCGCTCAGACGTAACGGATACCCAGGATTTCATACTGGCGGGTCCCGTCCGGAACCACGACCTCCACAACATCCCCGTCTTCCTTGCCGATCAAGGCGCGCGCGATAGGGGAACTGATCGAGATCTTCCCCTTGTGAATGTCGGCCTCGTCATCACCGACGATTTGGTAGGTCACCTCGCGCTGCCCGTCCTCCTCGAAGAGATCGACGGTCGCACCAAACACAACCCGCCCGCCCGCATTGACGGTCAAAGGATCGATGATCTGGGCGTTACCGAGCTTAGCCTCGACCTCGCTGATCCGTCCTTCGATAAAGCTCTGCTGTTCCTTGGCCGCGTGATATTCGGCGTTTTCCGACAAATCGCCGTGCGCCCGAGCCTCCGCGATCGCCTGAATGATACGCGGCCGCTCCACGGTCTTTAGGCGATGCAGCTCCTGTTTCAGCTTCTCGGCGCCGCTTACCGTGAGAGGAACCTTAGTCATGCGCAATCTCCTTATGCAAGTCCTGCAAACACCGTACCTCAAACTCCTGCATGTTCCCGTGCGCCTCGCATGCTGCACGCGCCGCGGCGAGCGTCGTATAGTTCGTCACCTTATGCTGCAAGGCCTCGCGACGAATCTGATAAGAGTCGGCCATGCTCTGTTTGTCGGCAACGGTATTGACGATGATATCGATCTCGTCGTTCTTGATCATATCCACCACATGCGGGCGACCCTCGGAGACCTTGTTGACCGCCCGCACCTTGAGCCCCGCCGCCTCAAGCGCGGCCGCCGTTCCGCGCGTGGCCAGAAGCTCGAACCCGTGATCGGCGAAGTAGCGTGCGATAGCCACGGCCGGCCCCCGGTCGCGGTCGCGCACACTAATAAAGAGCCTGCCCCCACCCGGAATCGCGGCACCGGCGGCAATCTGCGATTTCGCGAAGGCCTCGCCGAAGCTCCTGCCGATCCCCATCACTTCACCCGTCGATTTCATCTCGGGTCCGAGGACGGTATCGACCCCCGGGAACTTTATGAACGGGAAAACGGCCTCCTTCACTGAGCAATAAGCCGGTACGACCTCGGAGACCACCCCCTGGCTCTCGAGGGAATACCCCATCATCACGCGCGCCGCGATTTTGGCAAACGGGCGGGCCGTCGCCTTCGAGACGTACGGTATCGTACGGGACGCCCGAGGGTTCACCTCGAGCACGTAGACGTCCTGGTCCTTGATCGCAAACTGCACGTTCATGAGGCCCACCACATCCAGAGCCTTGGCCAAGGCCACGGTCTGGCGGCGCAATTCGTCCTGCAGCGCCTCGGAAAGACTGAAAGGCGGCAGCGAGCAGGCCGAGTCGCCGGAATGAACGCCCGCCTCCTCGATATGCTCCATGATCCCGGCGATCACCACCCGCTCGCCGTCGGAGACCGCATCCACATCCACCTCGACCGCATCACTCAAGAATCGGTCGAGGAGAATGGGGCTGTCCTCGGACACGCGAACCGCGATCCGCATGTAGACCTCGAGGTCGTCCTTGTTATGACAGATTTCCATGGCGCGCCCCCCCAGGACATAAGAGGGTCGCACGACGAGCGGATATCCGGTCTCCTCCGCCAATGCCACCGCATCGACCGCGTTGTGCGCGATGCGATTGGGCGGCTGCAACAAGCCAAGGCCCGTGATCAAGTGCTGGAAGCGTTCCCGATCCTCGGCCAAATCGATGCAAGCGGGGCTCGTCCCGACGATGGGAACACCATTGGCGGCAAGCCCGCGCGCGAGCTTCAGGGGCGTCTGTCCCCCGTACTGCACAATCACGCCCGTCGGCCGCTCGATGCGCGCGATCTCGAGCACATCTTCAAGCGTCAGAGGCTCGAAATAGAGCCTGTCGGAGATATCGTAATCCGTGGATACGGTCTCCGGATTGCAATTGACCATGATGGTCTGATAGCCATTCTCACGCAAGGCCATGGAGGCATGGACACAGCAGTAGTCGAACTCAATACCCTGACCGATGCGGTTGGGCCCACTGCCGAGCACGATAACCTTGTCGCAATTCTCCGGAAGGGCCTCGCACTCCTCTTCGTAGGTCGAATACATGTAAGCGGTTGTCGATCCGAACTCGGCGGCGCAGGAATCCACGCGCTTATAAACGGGATGGATGGCGTGGGCATAGCGGTATGCGCGAATCGAGTCCTCAGCGCAACGAAGAAGCGCCGCAATCCGTCGATCCGAAAACCCGCGGCGCTTCCAGCCCCGAACGCGCGCGACATCAAGCGCGCCCAATGCACCCCACTCCTCGATCTCCGCCTCCGCGGCGACGATTTCGGCGATCTGCGCGACAAACCAGGGATCAATGCGCGTCAATTCGTGCACCTCGCGCGGAGTGAAGCCCGCGCGCAAGGCATCCGCCACATACCAGAGCCGCTCCGCCCCGGGCACCTTCAACTCCTGAACCAGACGATCGCGCGCGGCCTTCGCATCGCTTGCACGGTCCACGCGCGGCTCGAACCCATAACTGTCGATCTCGAGGCTGCGCATGGCCTTCTGCAAAGACTCCTGGAAGGTGCGCCCGATCGCCATGACCTCACCCACCGATTTCATTTGCGTGGTCAACGCCGGATCGGCCTTGGGGAACTTCTCGAAGGTGAAGCGGGGGATCTTCGTGACCACGTAGTCGATGCTGGGCTCAAAGGATGCCGGTGTCATTCCGCCGGTAATATCGTTACGCAACTCGTCCAGGGTGTAGCCGATAGCGAGCTTGGCGGCCACCTTGGCGATCGGAAAGCCAGTCGCCTTGGAGGCGAGGGCCGATGACCGGGACACGCGCGGATTCATCTCGATGACAATCATTTGCCCGGTCTGCGGGTTGACCGCGAACTGGACGTTTGACCCGCCCGTCTCCACGCCAATCTCGCGCAGCACGGCGATGCTGGCGTCCCGCATCCTCTGGTACTCTTTGTCCGTCAGGGTCTGCGCGGGGGCGACGGTGATGGAATCACCCGTGTGCACGCCCATCGGATCGATGTTCTCGATAGCGCAGACGATGATGCAGTTGTCGAGACGGTCGCGCACGACCTCCATCTCGTATTCCTTCCAACCGATGATGGACTCCTCGATAAGAAGCTCGTGGGTTGGGGAGGCATCCAGCCCGCGCTCACACAGCTGCACGAATTCCTCGCGATTGTAAGCGATGCCTCCCCCGGTGCCGCCGAGCGTGAACGACGGCCGGATGATCGCCGGGAACCCCACCAGGGCATGCACCTGAAGGGCCTCCTCCAAGCTGTGCGCGATGGCACCCTTGGCCACGTCCAGACCGATCGACTCCATCGCCTTCTTGAAAAGCTCGCGGTCTTCAGCCTTGTCGATCGCGGCCTTCGAGGCCCCGATCATGCGTACCCCATAACGCTCCAAGACTCCCTCGCGATCCAAGTCGAGGGCGCAATTGAGCGCCGTTTGGCCGCCCATGGTCGGGAGCAAGGCGTCTGGACGCTCCTTGGCGATGATCCGCTCCAGCACTCGCCAATTGATTGGTTCCACATAGGTGGCGTCGGCGAGATCGGGGTCAGTCATGATCGTAGCCGGGTTCGAATTCACCAGAATGACGCGCAGGCCCTCCTCCTTGAGGGCCCGGCAGGCCTGCGTGCCGGAGTAATCGAACTCGCAGCCTTGGCCGATCACGATCGGCCCGGCGCCTATGATGAGAACGCTCTTGATATCGTCGCGCTTGGGCATCAGGACCTCGGAATCGCGCCGCGCGCCGCACCCATCAGCGCTGCGAACTGCGAAAACAGGGGCGACACATCGTGCGGTCCGGGGCTCGCCTCGGGGTGCCCCTGGAAAGAGAATACAGGCCGATCAACAAACGCCAGTCCCTGGACCGAACCATCGAAAAGCGAGCGATGGGTCACGCGCAGACCCCGGGGTAGGCTTCCCTCGTCGACCGCGAAGCCGTGGTTCTGGCTTGTGATAAAGACTCGCCCCGAGTCCACGTCAAGGACCGGGTGGTTGGCCCCATGGTGACCGAACTTCATCTTTACCGTGCGCCCGCCCGCGGCAAGCCCAAGCAACTGGTGGCCAAGACAGATCCCAAAAAGCGGTACGCCCGACTCGATGAGCGCCCGCGCGGCCTCAATGGCATAATCACAGGCCTTCGGATCGCCGGGCCCGTTGGAAAGGAACACACCGTCGGGCTTCATGGCCAGAGCCTCCGCCGCCGGGGTCTGGGCAGGCACGACCGTCACACGGCACCCGACTTCGACCAGGCTGCGGAGAATGTTGCGCTTGATCCCGTAATCGAAGGCCACGACATGGTACTGCGGCGGCTGAGGCGCTGTCTCCCAAAGCCCCTCGTCCCACGTGTAGGGCTTTGCGGTCGACACGACCCGCGCGAGATCGAGGCCGTCGAGCCCGGAGAAAGCGCGTGCCAGGGCGATGGCCGCCGCCCGGTCTTGCGCCAAATCACCCGCCACTATGGCGGCGTTCTGGGCGCCATGCTCACGCAGCCGCCGGGTGAGCGCGCGCGTGTCGACCCCGGCGATGGCCACCACCCCCTGGCGCCGCAGAAAGGCCCCAAGGCCCTCGTTGCTACGAAAATTGCTGAAGTGGCTCGGGGCGTCGCGCACGACGAGCCCCGCGGCATGGACCCGGGAGGCCTCCATGTCTTGCGTATTGACGCCCGTATTGCCGATATGAGGATAGGTGAGTGTGACGATCTGACCGGCGTACGAAGGATCCGAGAGGATCTCCTGGTAGCCGGTCATGGCAGTGTTGAAGACGAGCTCGCCCTGGGAAGCCCCGGCGGCCCCGATGGACTCGCCGACGAACACAGTGCCGTCGGCGAGAGCAAGCAATGCCGGTTGCACCACGGTACCTCCCGCCTCAGGGTTTACATACAAAAGCGGGAGCCGCTCTTCGCCGCTCCCGCCCGGAAAACGAGTTATTCACAAGGATTTGTCAGGGGATTGTAACGAGATGGCCGCCCGAAATCAACGCAGACCGAGCACGTCCTGCATATCGTAGAGGCCAGCGGGGCGGCTCATCAAAAAACGGGCCGCCCGCAAAGCGCCCTCGGCAAACACCTGGCGGTTGTCGGCGACGTGCGCGATCTCGAGGCGTTCGGTAGGGGACGCCAGATAGGCCCGGTGCTCGCCTACGATCTCGCCTGCGCGGAGCGTGGCGAAGCCTATGGTTCCGGGCACACGCGGCGCACGCTGCTTGTGTCGCTCGTAGACGGCGACGTCGGCCAAGCGCTGGCCGCGGGCGGCGGCAGCCACTTCGCCCAGGCGCAGTGCGGTCCCCGAGGGTGCGTCGACCTTGTGCCGATGATGAGCCTCCAGGATCTCGATATCGGCGTCCGGGAGCACCCGAGCGGCGATCTCCAAGAGATGCAGGGCCAGGGTCACACCAACGCTCATGTTCGCGGCCACCACGAAGCGCCCCGCCTCGGCCCACTTGCGCAGCCGCTCAAGCATTGCTGGCGGGAAGCCCGTCGTGCCGATAACCGCCCCTTTCCCGAGACGTGCGCAGACCGCCGCATACGTGTCGCTCGCCTCCGGCCGGGTGAAATCAATCAGGATATCGCAGCCGGCGATGACCTCCTCGACGGCGTCCGTCACGGACACGCCGAAGGCGGCTCCACCCACCAGCACCGCAACGTCCTGCCCGCAGACGGCGTCACCCGTACGGGCGAGCGCACCCGAGAGCTCAAGGTCAGCCTGATCCCGCAGTGCCGCAAGCACGGCGCGCCCCATACGACCGGTGGCCCCAGCCACGGCTATCCTCATGACTTCCCCCTTACTAATTGGAATCCCGACGCCAACAGGGGTCCGGCCCGTCGGCCGCCACTACCATGCGATATAGGCGTAACCCTTATGTTGAAGCTCCATCAGGTCCGCAGCCCCCATGGGGACGTAGGTGGCGAGCGGCAACAAGGCCGCTTTCGTAAGCTTGAGCGTCCGCAAGGTGTTGCCGCACCCATGAAAGTCCACGCCGTAGTCGTGCAGGCTCGCCACGGCGGTGCGGATGTCCCGGGCGACCGGGCGTACAGGTTTCTTCAGGACGACACTGATCCCTTCGGCGAAGCAGGTTACCACGATATGGATCGAGCTCCCATAACGGCGCAGCATGGCCTGGATCGAAGACATGATGTGCTGCTGATAGCCGTGATCAGCCTGATTCAGCTGGTAGACGATGTGGTGTTTGGCCTTCTGGCCCGGAAAGGTCAGATTCAGACTATCCGCCGAGTCGGCGAGTACGGTCCCGGATCCCATCGCCGCGGCAACACCGCCCGCGGCGACGATGATCCGGCGGCGAGTTGGATCGAATCTGCGTTTCTCTGCCATGGCGAGCCCCCCTTATTGTCATTCCCAAAGGACGGCTGCCGTCCGCTTTTATTCCCCTGAGCTTCGTGCCTTGGGTTCGAAGAAGCCGCGCAGCTTATCGAGCCACGAGTGCTCGACCGGGCTATGGCGGTCACCCCCCTCGCGCACCGAGGCCTCGAAGGCCTCAAGCATCTCGCGCTGCGCGCGCGTAAGCTTCACCGGGGTCTCGACTGTGATCTGGCAAAAGAGATCGCCGATGTGGCCTGTGCGCACGTTCTTGACGCCCTTACCGCGCACCCGGAATACCTTGTCGGTCTGCGTCTCCGGCGGGATCTTGAGCGCCATGCGCCCATCGAGGCTCGGAATCTCGATCTCGCCCCCAAGGACCACCGTGCCGAAACGCACCGGAACCTTACAGTACAGGTCGTCCTGCTCGCGACGGAACAAGGGGTGGGGCTTTAGCTTGACCTGGACGTAGAGATCTCCGGATGGCCCGCCATTTTCCCCGGCATCCCCCTGTCCACTCACTCGGATCTGATCACCCTCGTCGACGCCCGCTGGGATCGTAACCGACAGAGTCTTGGCGCGCCGCGCACGGCCTTCGCCGCGGCATTCGACGCAGGGCTGCGTGATGACCCGCCCGCTACCCCGGCAATTGGGGCAGGTCTGCTGAATCGAGAAAAAGCCCTGCTGCATGCGCACCTGACCATGGCCGCCGCAGGTAGGACAGCTCGCCGGGACGCTCCCCGCGCGCGCGCCGGTCCCCTTACAGAGATCACAGGTCGCCAGGGTCGGGACGCGAATGCGGGCCTCGGTCCCGAAAACCGCATCCTCCAAAGAGAGATCCAGGGCGAAGCGCACATCGGCGCCGCGATACACCTGGTTCGCGCGACGGGCGCCGCCGCCAAAGATATCCCCGAAGACATTGTCGAAGATGTCCGCGAAACCCCCGCCGGCACCGAAGGGGCCGGCCCCGGGACCCGCGCCGCCCTGCACCCCGGCATGTCCGAACTGATCGTAGGCCGCCCGCCTTTGCGGGTCGCTTAGGACGTCATAGGCCTCCTGACACTCCTTGAACAGCGCCTCCGTGCTTTTGTCGTCGGGATTGCGGTCCGGGTGATACTTCATCGCCATGCGGCGATAGGCCTTTTTGATCTCGGCGTCTTCGGCCCCGCGGGCCACACCGAGGATCTCATAGTAATCGCGTCGCGTCGTCATAAGCCTGCACTGTAAAAGCCCGACCTTAAAAGAAAAAAGGCACGGGCGTCAACCGAAGTCCCAGCCCGTGCCCCATATCACTCCTACTTACTTTTCGCGACGGTTCTCGTTGACCTCTTCGAATTCCGCGTCGACCACATTGTCCGAGCCCTGCTGCGCCCCGCCTTGCTGCCCTTCGGCACCCGGCGTCGCGCCGGCCTGGGCCTGCGCGTACATCTGCTCGGTCAACTTATGGCTTGCCTGGGCCAGCGCCTCAGTCTTGGACGTGATCTCCGCCTTATCGTCGCCCTTCAAGGCCGTCTCCAGGTTGCTGATCGCCGCCTCGGCCGCGCTCTTGTCGCCAGCGGCCACCTTATCTCCCAAATCCTTCAAGGACTTGCGCGTGCCATGAATGAGCGCCTCGGCCTGATTGCGGGCATCCACCAGCTCGTGCGCCTTGCGGTCCTCCTCGGCATGCGCCTCGGCATCCTGCACCATGCGCTGAATCTCGGCCTCGCTCAAGCCGGAACTCGACTTGATGACGATGCGATTCTCCTTGCCAGTCGCCTTGTCGCGCGCCGACACATGCAAAATGCCGTTAGCATCGATGTCGAAGGTCACCTCGACCTGCGGCACGCCCCGCGGCGCTGGCGGGATGTCGGTGAGGTCGAAACGGCCGAGCGACTTGTTGCCGGCCGCCATCTCGCGCTCGCCCTGCAGAACATGCACTGTCACCGCCGTCTGACTGTCCTCGGCGGTCGAGAATACCTGCGCGGCCTTGGTTGGTATGGTGGTGTTCTTCTGTATAAGCTTGGTCATCACGCCACCCATGGTCTCGATGCCGAGAGACAGAGGCGTCACGTCCAGCAACAGAACGTCCTTCACATCACCGCCCAACACACCGCCCTGGACTGCGGCACCGATCGCCACCGCCTCGTCGGGGTTCACGTCCCTGCGCGGCTCCTTCCCGAAGAAGTCCCGCACCGCCTCCTGCACTTTGGGCATGCGCGTCTGACCGCCCACGAGAATGACGTCATCGACCTCGGTGACCTTCAGGCCCGCATCCTTCAAGGCAATCTTGCAAGGCTCGACTGTGCGTCGGATCAACTCCTCAACCAGGCTCTCCAGCTTGGCGCGCGTGATCTTCACATTCAGGTGCTTCGGTCCGCTCGCATCCGCTGTGATGTAAGGGAGGTTCACATCCGTCTGACTACTCGAAGACAACTCGATCTTGGCCTTCTCGGCCGCATCCTTCAGGCGCTGGAGCGCAAGCGGATCCTTGTGCAGATCAATGCCCGCGTCCTTCTTGAATTCCTCGGCCAGATAGTCGATCAACCTCAGATCGAAGTCCTCGCCACCTAAGAAGGTATCCCCGTTCGTGGACAACACCTCAAACTGGTGTTCACCATCGACTTCAGCGATCTCGATAATCGAAATATCGAAGGTGCCACCACCCAAGTCATAGACCGCGATCTTGCGGTCGCCTTCCTTCTTGTCAAGACCAAAGGCCAGGGCCGCCGCGGTCGGCTCATTGATGATGCGCTTCACATTCAAGCCGGCGATTCGACCGGCATCCTTGGTCGCCTGCCTCTGGGCGTCATTGAAATAGGCCGGAACGGTAATGACCGCCTCGGTCACTTCCTCGCCAAGATAATCCTCAGCGGTCTTTTTCATCTTCTGCAGGACGCGCGCCGACACCTCCGGCGGCGCCATCTGTTTGCCATTCCCCTCGACCCAGGCGTCACCGTTCTTCGCCCGCACTATCTTGTAGGGCACCATCTTGATGTCGCGCTGCACGATCTCATCATCGAACTTACGCCCTACTAAGCGCTTCACCGCGTAGAGCGTGTTCTGGGGATTGGTGACCGCCTGGCGCTTGGCCGATTGGCCGACCAGCACCTCACCATCGTTCGTGTAGGCGACGACCGACGGCGTCGTGCGATCGCCTTCGCTATTCTCAATGACGCGCGGCTTCCCGCCTTCGATCACGGCCACGCACGAATTCGTGGTTCCCAAATCGATCCCGATAATCTTTGCCATCGCTTTTGTCCTCTTACTCCCGGTCTCGGGAAGCTAATTGTAAGGTCGCTGACTCCCCAGATGGGGGGCTAGGGGGCGTTTTTCAAGGGTCAGACTTGGACTTGGCCACCACGACCAGCGCCGGCCGCAGGAGCCTGTCATTCAGCAAAAAACCTTTTTGTACGACCTCGACGACATGATTGGCCGGTACATCGGGGCTTTCGACTACAGACATGGCTTGATGCTGATCCGGGTTGAACCGCGCACCAACCGGATCGACCATCGTGATCGAAAACTTCTCGAGCACGGAATCCATCAACTGCAGGGTAAGATCCACCCCCGTAAAAAGCGCCTCAGTCGCAGCTGCCGCCATACTCCGATCCACCGCACGGGCCCGCTCCAGGCTATCACGGACAGGGAGGAGTTCGCCCGCGAAACGTTCGAGGGCGAATTTACGGGCCGCCGCTACATCCTGCTCGGCGCGACGTCGTGTATTCTCGGCGTCTGCGGCGACACGCAAGAGGCGCTCGCGGCTCTCGGCGAGCTCGGCGCGGACCTTCTCGAGTTCTGAGGCAAGCGCGGCCACGTCCCCGGGCCCCTGCTCCTCGCCGGGCCCCGCGCCCTCCGCCTGCCGCTGTTTCTCGTCCACCATCGTGTCGTTCTCTACCATCGGTTGCTCCGCGTTGAATACACACGCGGCCATGTGGGGACGGCCTGGCATCAAATCAAGCGGACAAGATGTCTCTAGCTCGGCTGGCCGTGGCTTAGGGCGCCGCTTAGGAGGCGCGCGGTCACATCGACGATAGAGATCACACGGTCGTAAGACATCCGTTTCGGCCCGATGACGCCGACTGTGCCCACAATCTGGCCATCCACCTCGTAGGGAGCCGTGACGACGCTACAAGACTCCAGGGCCTCATAGCCCGACTCTGCGCCGATGAAGATCTGCACCCCCTGGGACACCATGCTCTGATCCAGGAGATGCAGGAGGTCCTGCTTGGCAGTAAAGGCGTCAAAAAGGCGACGCAACTTCTCGGTATCGCTCAACTCGGGAAAGGCGAATAGATTGGATTCCCCGCTCACGTACAGCGGCGACTCGCCCCTCTCCTCCCCGGCAAAGACCTGATGGGCCATCTCCACCGCGGAGCGCAAAATGTTCTGCATGTCCTCACTGTCGCGCTGCAAAGCCGCAACCAGGGAGCGCCGGACCTCCTCGAGGGAGCGCCCGGCGTAGGCGCTGTTGAAGACATTGGCCGCTTGCTGGAGCTCCGCGGGCGAGTAAGGTCGCTTGGGGTGTATGACCCGATTCATGACCTGACCGTCCTGAGTTACGAGGATCACCAGCACCCGGCTCGCGGAGAGCCTGAGAAAATCGAGCTGGAGGAAGCCCGCGCCGGCCCGTCGCGGGACGCGCACTACACCGGCGAGCCTCGTGACTTGTGACAGGAGACCCGAGACGGACTCTATGAGTTGCTGGGGATCCTGATCCGCCAGGAATCGGTCCTCCAGGGACGCGACATCCTCGGTATTCAGCGGCTTGACCGCAAGCAGGGTATTGACGAAGAAACGATAGCCGCGCTCGGTCGGGACGCGCCCGGCCGACGTGTGCGGCGACCGGATGAGCCCCAGCTCTTCGAGGTCAGACATGATGTTACGTACAGTAGCGGGACTGAATTCCAAGCCGGCCTGCTTAACCAATGTCCGGGACCCGACGGGCAGGCCGTCGGCTATATACTGCTCAATAAGCGCCTTGAGGAGCCGTTCGGCACGAGGCGTTAACGACACCATAAGCTACCCCCTCCTCTTAGCACTCCCGCTTTCCGAGTGCCAGGGGCACGCTACCAATAGCGGCTTTGGGTGTCAACAGAGCACACGAGGGGGCGCGGCTCTCTGGCCGCGCCGGGGCCCCCATGCTAGTGTTTGCAATCATGAGGATCGGGCGGTCGATCAACTCCCGATCGAAATCAGAAGCTGTATGGTCAGAACGACGGCCCTATTTCAGACAGTAACAAGACAGGCCGCCCAGACGCAGATCTCGGGCGCGGCCCACCGTTTGGCCAGACCCCGAGGCGCCGACGGGGCTGCGCGCAACCATGAGCGGCTTGGCGCCACGCCTCCTGCGATCATGATCGCGAGTTTCCTTGCGAGAAATCTTTGATGAAAACAGTCATAAAGCGCGTGGGCTTGTTCGGAAAATACGGTGACCGGGGCGGTCGGGAGCTACTGCAACGCCTCTATGGACTCCTGGAGGCGCGGGCCCTCGAGATCACCGTGGAAGCCGACACGGCCGCGGCCCTCGACATCACGGGCGTCACCACCTGCCCGCTCGATCGCATCGGCGACACCATAGACCTCGCCATCGTCCTCGGGGGAGACGGGACGCTGCTTGGCGTGGCGCGCACGCTCGCACCCCACCATGTCCCCCTGATCGGCGTCAACGCCGGACGTCTGGGCTTCCTGGCCGATGTATCCACGGACAACATCGGCATGATCGATCATATCCTCGACGGCCATTACTTGGCGGAGGAACGCTTTCTCCTGTCGGCGACCATCGTCCGCGACGGGCAGACGCTGCTCACGCGCCTGGCGCTCAACGATGTGGTCGTCAACAAAGGCGAACTCGCGCGGCTGATCGAATTCGAGACCTACATTGACGGCCAGCTGGTGAGCGGCTCGCGTGCCGATGGCGTCATCGTGGCAACCCCCACCGGCTCTACGGCCTACGCCATGTCCGCCGGCGGCCCCATCCTGCACCCGACGCTCGCAGCCATCGTGCTGGTCCCGATCTGTCCGCAAACCCTGAGCAACCGGCCGATCGTGGTGCACAGCGGCTGCCACGTCGAGATCGTGTTACTGAGCGATCAGACCGCGCATGTGACCTTCGACGGTCAATCCAACTTCGGCGTGACGAGCGGCGATCGCCTGGGCGTCTGCCGCTCCGAGGCGCCGGTCACCCTTCTCCACCCGGAAGGCCGTAACCACTACGAGGTCTTGCGCCACAAACTGAACTGGGGGCGTCGGGTCTGATGCTCTCCGAACTGCTCATCCGGTCGTTCGTGGTCATAGACGAACTCCGTATCCCCTTGGGGCCGGGCTTGTCGGTCGTGACCGGCGAGACTGGCGCCGGCAAATCCTTACTGGTCGACGCCCTAAGCCTCGTGCTCGGCGCACGTGCCGATGGCGGGGTCGTGCGGCCGGGGGCTGACACGGCGGAGGTGACCGCCACGTTCGAGATCGACCCGGAGAGCGCCGTGCGCCGCTGGCTTGCGGAGCGCGACTTCGGGACCGACGACGGCCAATGCATCGTGCGGCGGATTATCGCCCCCGACCGCTCGCGCGCCTTCATCAACGCGACCCCCGTGCCTCTCCAGCAGCTGCGCGAACTCGGAGAACTCCTGGTGGACCTGCACGGCCAACACGAACATCAAGCGCTCATGCGCAAGGATGCGCAGCGTGCGCTCCTCGATGCCTATGCACACGCCGAGCCCGAGGCCCGCGCGCTCGGTGAAACGGTCGCGGCGCTGCAATCGACGCGCGCCCGCCACCAGGCCCTGCAGGCGGCCTCTGAACAACGCAAGGCGCGTGCGTCACTCGTGCGTTATCAGTTGGATGAACTTGAGGGCCTGGCGCCAGGGGCCGGCGAGTGGCAAGACCTGAACGCCACCGAACGGCGCTTGGCGCATGCACAGGAACTCACGTCCGGCATCACGGACCTCGTGACCACCCTCACCGAGGGGGACCAGGCGCTGTCGTCCGGACTCGAACGCGCAAGTGGCACATTACGGCAACTGACACGCCACGAGCCGCGCTTGGCGGAGATCGCAGGCCTGCTCGAGAGTGCCGCAGTCGAAATCGCCGAGGCCTCCGTCGGACTCAACCGCATCGCGAGCAGCCTCGAAAGCGAACCTGTCGACCTCCCGGCGCTCGAATCCCGTGTCGCCCGCTGGCACGATCTCGCGCGTAAGCATAAAGTCCCGCCCGAGGAATTGCCCGCGCTTTGGACACGCTTATCTACAGAACACGAATCCCTCCAGGGCGACGAAGACGCCATCACGGAACTTGTGGAGGAGATCGCAGGACATGAACGCGCGGCGACAGAGTTAGCCCAGGCGCTTGGCGCCAAACGCCGCGAGGCTGCACCGGTACTGGCGCGCGCCGTGACCGACGAGATGGGGCGGCTGGGACTTGGGGCGGCGCGCTTCGAGATCGCGCTGAACCCGGAGACGCTGTCGGCCAACGGTTGCGAGGGTGTTGAGTTTCTGGTGGCGCCAGCACCCGATGCCCCCCTGAAGCCGCTTGCCCGGGTCGCCTCCGGCGGAGAACTCTCGCGCATCAGTCTCGCCTTGCAAGTGGTCCTCGCCGATGTCTGCGCGGGCCCGGCGCTCGTATTCGATGAGGTCGACGTGGGGATCGGAGGCGCGGTCGCCGAGATTGTGGGCTTGAGACTGCAGGAACTTGCCAAGACCCGGCAGGTGCTCTGCATTACCCACCTTCCGCAAGTGGCCGCCCAAGGCGACACCCACCTGCTCGTCGAAAAGGCGCAGACCGAGGGCCGCACCATGAGTTCCGTAGAAGTGCTGACACAGGCGCGCCGCATCGAGGAGATTGCGCGCATGCTGGGGGGTATCGCGGTCAACGCACGTACCCGCGCGCTTGCCCGGGATATGCTCCGTGGATAAGAAAAGGGGAACGCCCAAGGTGCGGCCGGCGCGCATCGCCGATGTCCCGATCATTCACCACCTTCTCGAGATCTACGCCGCCAAGGGCAACCTTCTGCCGCGCACCATGAACGAGATCTATCGCCACTTGCGCGATTTCTTCGTGATCGAGATCAACGAGCAGGTGGCGGCGATCGGCGCCCTCGAAATCTTCACCGAGGATTTAGGCGAGGTGCGCAGCCTGGTGGTCGCCGAGGAGTATGAGCGTCAAGGCCTTGGGCGCCTCATGGTGCAGCGCATCACGGCTGAGGCCCGGCAGCTGGGTCTGCGGCGACTCATGGCGCTCACCTATGTCCCCATCTTCTTCCACAAGCTCGGATTCGTCACGGTCGGAATGGATACGCTGCCGGAGAAGGTCTGGAACGTCTGCGTGAAGTGCTATAAGTATAACCAGTGCGACGAGGTGGCGGTGCTCCTAAACCTGAATCGCCCGGCCGCCTAGAACCTATTCTGGTTCTGCCGCCCCCCTGGTCCCCATGGCCGCCGTCTTCGAACATTTCCCTTCGCGTTTCATGCCGAGACAGACGCCATACATGTAAAGAGAGTGGCTGTCGACCTGGAAGCCCAGGGTTTCGGCCACACGCCGCTGCCGCTCCTCGATCGCGGGGTCATAGAATTCGAAGACCTCCCCGCACTCTACACAGACGACGTGGTCGTGGTGTCCACCCTGATTCATCTCGAATACCGAGCGACCGCCCTCAAAGTTGTGGCGAATGACAAGCCCCGCGTTTTCGAATTGGGTGAGGACCCGATATACGGTGGCGAGCCCCACCTCCTCGCCCATATCCAGCAGCGCTTTATAAACGTCCTCGGCGGTCATGTGCCGCGCCCGCGGTTCCTCGAGGATCCCCAGGATCTTGAGACGCGGCAGCGTCGCCTTGAGGCCGGCCCTCTTGAGATCTGTGCTGTCGCTCATTATATCCGCCTCGGGCTTTTGCCTTGACGAGGTCGATAGTGTACTTTGTCGCCTTCGACCACGAAAAGCCAGTGTAAACCAGAACGATTCCCATGCAAAAAGCGAATGTGCTCTTCCCCATATTGGCGTCGCTGGCACTGAGCGGTTGCCATTTGCTCTATCGGCCGACCGTCCAGCAAGGCAATGTCATCACGCCCCGAATGATCGCGCAACTGCATCTGGGGATGACGAAAAACGAGGTCGCCTACGACCTTGGGTCGCCCGCCATCCGCGATCCCTTCCATCATAACCGCTGGGACTACTACTACTCCCTGAAGCGCAACTATAAGCCGCTCGTAAGTGAACACTTCACCCTGTACTTCAAGGACGGCAAGCTCGTGCGGCTCGTGGGGACGCCGCGCCCGACCCCCCGCCATATTTACGGGAAGCCCGACGCCTGAGAGCGGCGCGCCGCCGCCTCCCCTCCTTCGGATCCTCGGGCAAGGGCGCATAGATCTCGACACGATCGAAGGCTCGGACGGGCGCGCTCAAGGGGACGGGGCGCCCGAAGATGCCGACGGTACGCCCGCGTAGGTCGAACCCCGGATGATCTTCGAGGAGCCCGGACCTTCGTATGACGTCGAGGACCGTACTTCCTGGGGCCACATAGACCCAGCGGACTTCAGGGACGGGAGCGCCGTAAACGACCTCCACCGCCCAGTCAGCGCGGACCATAGACCTCGCGGGCACGATTCTTGAAGCTGTCCACCAGGCTATTGGCGATGGTCCCGAACACAGGCCCTACGGCAAGCGCGAGCAGGCGGTTCGCGAAATCAAATTCGAGATCGAGACTGATGCGGCTGCCGAGTTCCCCCACTTGGTCAAAGCGCCACGACCCCTCGAGGTGACTGAAGGGCCCGCGCACCAAGCGGATATCCATGCGCCCGGGCGTATGGTGGTTGCGGGTAGTGAATGTCTTACGGATCCCGCCGAAGGCCATGTCGATCTCCGCCGTCAGACCGGTATCGTCGTGCTCCAAGACGCGCGCACCGGCGCACCAGGGCAGGAAACGCGGATAGCTCTCGACATCGACCACGAGTCCGTACATCTCTTCGGCGCTATAAGGAACGAGCGCGCTTTTACTGATCGTCGTCACAATACCAACCTAGGTGCGCTCAGGATTATCGCCAAGACCGCCGCAGGCACGAGCAGGCGCAGGGCCCAGAGCCACAGCAGTCGCGCACCGCGGCGCGCGCCGTGGCGATCGAAAGGCCCATCCGATGCCCACCCCATGAGAACGCTCAAGCCCCCCGCCCCCCAGGGCAATAAGACGTTCACAGCGAAGATCATGAGGACATCGAGCAAGCCCAGCGTCTTTAATCGTCCGAAGAAGGTAAACGAAAAGGCCCAGGACTTCAAAGAGAGCGTTAGGATCACACCCATGACAAAGGCAGCGAACGCGAGACCTACCGCAGTTCGCCCCCGTGACCTACCGTGCGCCGTCAAAAGCTGCATGGCAGGCTCGAGCCAAGCGACCCCCGAAAGCCACACCGCCGAGAGGAGGCCCAGGTAGCAGAGCGCGGCCACGAGCGCGCCATGTGGCAGGCGCGCCGCCATGAGCGGCAAGGTCTCGAACAGAAAACCACCGCCTGCAAGCGGGCGCAAACCGGTGGCGTAGACCAGGGAGGCCAACGCGAAGCCCCCAAGCCAAGCCACAAAGGCCTGCGCGAGCACCAGCGCAAGCGCGGTTCGCCCGGGCGATATCGAACTCCTGAGCGAGACCCCGTAGGCGAGTAGTGAGGCCGTCCCGAGCCCTGGCCCGAAAAAGGCCTGAGACAGGGCCGCCAGGACTAGCACCCCATCCGAAGGTACAGGTTGTGGCACCAGCAAGGTCGGGGCTGCCACGAAAAAACTCCCCAGGGTCGCGGCAAAGACCAGCAGCGCCGCGAAGAGTCCGAGCAGGCCCGGCATGACGAGATAGGACAGATGCTCGATCGCGCGCACCCCTCCGGCCACGACCGAAAAGACCAACACCAGAAACAGCGCCTCCCATACCAAGGACGGTCCCGGACGCGCCGCCAACTGCGTGAAATAGACCTCTATATAGGCCGGCGTCGCGGCCCTAAAACCCCCCGTGAGCGCCGTGTGTAGATAGGACAGGATCCAGCCCGCGACCACCGCCACATAGCAGAACATCACAAAACCACCGAGCGCGGCCGCCCAGAGCGTCCATCGCCACGGCCGTCCCGCGATCGCCTGCGTAATCGTAATGGCGCCCCCCGCGGGGCCATCGCCGCTCACACGCCGCCCGAGAGCGAGTTCGGCGGCCAAAAGCGGCCAGGCGACCATGAGCAGGACCAGGACATAGACGACCACGAAGGTCCCGCCGCCATAGTGCGCGAGCAAATAAGGGAACTCTGAAAAGGTATCCATGCCGGCAAGCGCCCCCAGAGCCGCGAGAAAAAATCGCGACGGGGACGACCATAGGGCGACAGACTTCGCAGGCGAGCTCGACATAAGCCTGAACTCTAAACGAATCCCCTCTCCGGGCGAATAGGCCTTGCGCCGCCGACGGTCCTTGGGCACCATGCCGGACCATGGCCAGCCCCAAAGAAACCGAACCACGCATCATCGCCCAGAACAAAAAGGCCTGGCACGACTACTTCGTCGAGCAGCGCTTCGAGGCGGGGCTCGTATTGCAGGGGTGGGAGGCCAAAAGCCTGCGGGACGGGCGCGCCCAGCTCAAGGAAAGCTATGTGATCATCCAGGGCGGCGAGATCTTTCTGTTCGGGGCGCATTTCTCACCGCTCAAGACGACCTCGACACATGTGAAGGCCGACCCCACGCGCACCCGCAAACTACTCCTGCACAGGCTCGAGATCAGCCGGCTCATCGGGGCCGTCGAGCGACGCGGCTACACGCTCGTGCCGCTCTCCCTGTATTGGAAGTTCGGACGCGCCAAAGTCGAAATTGCCCTTGTGAAGGGTAAGAAGCAGCACGACAAACGCGCCGCCCTGAAAGAGCGCGAATCGGCCCGCGAGCAGGAACGCGCCATCAAACAGCACTAGACGCAGCCGAGGACGGTTCGAGAGACCCACCGCCGGCCCCTGCGCGCACCCCGACCAGCAATTCTCAATGTGGCAACGGCCATGAGTATCCGGTAGATTTGCGTGTGCTGGTAGGCGCCCAACGCCCAGCATAGGTGTACTCAGACACCCTCATTCTTACGCCGTCACCAGGCGTGCGGGCTCTATCGCTTCACATTGAGAATTGCTGGCAAGGAAATAACCCGTTTTGGGCGCTATCATGTTTCGTGATATTGTCAACTGCGTTTCCAAAAACAAGGTTAGGGTATACGCCAGATCATTGCAATGGAGCGCACGGCCATGGTGATCCGCCAGGACGAAAGAGTCTTCTTTGTCGAGCTGGGTGCGCATATCGCCCAGCGCCGCAAGGACAGCCAGATGACCCAGGTTCAACTCGCGGAGACCCGCTGCGTATCGCAGCCGACCATGAACTTCTACGAGCTGGGGCAGCGGCGGATTCCGGTGTCAGCGCTGTTGACGCGGGCCCGTTCGCCCGGGGCAGGGCTGGCGGAACTGCTTGGCAAATCGGCGACGAAGAAGCGCGGGCCGGCACCCAAGCGGCAGCAACAGGTGGAACATCTTTCCTTGCTGCCCAAGGCGCAGCAGCGGGTGATGATGCAGGTGCTCGACGGCGTGCTCGCCCAGGGGGGTCATCGGTGAGCGGGGGCGCCGACTACGAGTTCGAGTGGGACGACGCCAAAGCGGCGGGCAACCTCGCCAAGCATGGCGTCGATTTCATGGATGCCATGAATGTGCTGCTCGATCCGCTGGCGATGACGCGCTTCGACGACGAACACGGCGAGGACGAGGAACGCTGGGTCAGTCTGGGGCGCGCGGCCAACGGGCAGTTGTTGCTGGTGGTCCACACGTTCAGCGCGACCGGGCCAAATACGGCACTGGTGCGCTTGATCTCGGCGCGACCGGCGACCCGGCGCGAACGCGAGCAGTACGAGGTAGGATGAGTGCCGCACAGCGGCCAACGAACAGAGGTGATGCGATGAAAGACGAATACGATTTCAGCAACGCCGAGCGCGGCAAGTTCTACCGCCCCGATCTGCGCCTGATTCCCCCGGTGCGCCTGGAACCCGAGGTGCTGGACTTCCTCGCCACCCGCGCCAGCCAACGCGGCACCACGGTCAATCAACTGGTCAATCAGTTGCTGAAGAAGGACATGGAATTGATTCAGGCTGCAGCCGGGTAGGCTGCAACAACAACCGGGCGGCTAAAAACCCCCAAGCCGCAGGCGACGGGAGCGCCAGAGACAAAAATATCCGGCGGATTACGCTTCGCTAACGAATAAGGTT
>JAJYHM010000047.1 GCA_021784755.1 Pseudomonadota bacterium | reverse complement strand
CGACGCTGATCGCAAGCGCCCCGAGACGCGCCGGCAGGTGGAAGCTCAGGTAGGTCTCGGACTGGGCGGCGCCCAAGCCATAGACCACGGCCGCCAGAATCGCACAGGCGAGCGCGAACCAGGCGGCGCCGCTGGTGGCGGCCCTCATGAGCCGGGGATGGCGATCGGCGCCCACCCCCACGACAACGCCCGCGGCCAAGAGCGGCCAGGGCGCAACCAACATTAACCGCGATGCCAGTGCCGCGATCATCATGAAACACCTCCCGTGGGTTCGCTCAATCCTTCACGTGCCACGATCCGAACTCCCCATATCATTGCGTTTTCCCATGCGTTCACGGCGGGCGGACGCACGGGGCCTCGTGCCGGCGCGCCCATCGCGCGCCCCGGGGCCTTGCAAGCACATCCTGAGCGCTCGCCCCTCTGGCACGGGACCCACTCTATAGTCCCGATCTCATAACGAAAACTTAATGTTTCAGATTCTTGCTATTTACCACAGTGAAGTCTTATGCCGGCACCGGGGCGAGCCCCGGACCCGTAGGCATCGCGCTCCCATAAGGCGCCGGGCAGAGGGCGGGCGCGCTCCGGTGCAAGACGCAATGCGGCTGGGCGACGCGCCGTGACGGGAAAGCGCGCTGGCCATCATAGCGGCGCTGACGATGGTACAAACCTTCCAGGGGCTTACCTGAAAGAGGATCTAACGCCCGGGATCCCGAAGCGAACAGAAGTAGGCGCGATGGGTCGGCCGTCATCGCCGGGATGGGGCCCGGCGACGCGTGGGCGGGCGCGAACGACGCATACGGGATACCCTTGAATAGCCCGCTTTATCCGACATCGCGCCTGCCGGTCGCACGCCCCTGATCGTCTCCGGCACACTGCTGGGACCAAAGGTGCAGGCCAGAGCTGCGGCGACAGTCCTCGCGCGCAACGTCCCGAGGCCGAAGGCATAAGTGGGTCGGTACCGCGCTTGACGCAGGCGCTCGGCGCATCCAATAATCGCCGATCTCCGGCATGAGGCGACCTCCCGGCTGCTTGGGAAGGGCCTCAATCCCATGGAGGCGAGGCGATCACGGCTCATAAGACCCGGCAGACGCTGAAGCGGTATACGCGTCCCAGGCGGAGGATCTGATGGGAAGGCTGGGGTGAAAACCACAAAATACTTTGAGGCCACACGTCAGCGTCCGGATCGCATCGATATTCAACTGGAGTGGATTGAGACCGTCGTACGCTACCCCTTAAAAGAGGTTATGCAGCAAGACGGGCGTATCCGCCGATGGGGCCTTATTCCTGAGGCGGGTAACCGATATCTGCGGGTGGTCAGTCTTGTTGCCTGACGGGGAAACGGTTCACAATGCCTTCTTCGACCGGAGATTCGCGCCATGAAGATCCTGTATTTCCGAGATACAGACACCCTATATATCGAGTTCCGACCAGCCGATGTCGCAGAAACCCGAGATCTGGATGAAAACACGCTGCTCGATATCGACACGCAGGGCCAAATTTGCGGTATCACCATTGAACACGCCAGTGATCGCGCAGACATTCCTCGGTTTTCCTTTGAACAGGTCGCGGCCTAGGCCCCAAGACCTTCGACCATCACCGGCCGACCCAAAAGCTTCGCCAGAGCAATCGTGTGCTGCGTTCCGCGATTCTTTCCATGTCAGCGCGCATAGCACATTGTCGGGTTCAGGCTCGTATGCCGGAGCCATTGGTGGCGGCAGGGATGCCGATTACTCGACACCCCCGCACAGATCCGGACAGGCACTGCTAACGGATCCGGCTCCTCCCTTGAATGTTGGGGGTCAAGGCGTTTATGAGGGTAAGGGTGCACGATGGTAACTCTGGGTATCCAGAGATCGGCGATCTTACCGAAGCACGCCCAATTCAGTCGCGAGCAAAGACTGCGCCGACAGAGCACCCGGTACCAGCGAGCCCGTACCTCGGTGCAGAAAAGGCTCAGAGCGTCACCGTTCAAGGGGACACCCTAATAATTCCGATGACCTTGAACGACACTGCGAAGCCAAAAGCCCGTGGCGCGGATCGGATGGTGCAGGCGCTTTTTCAACTCCAGGCTTAGGGCCTCGAGCTTTCTCTGCAGGCGATCTTTCCGCGTTTTGCGGTGAATCAAGAAACGTCCCTGACGGCTCATCCCACAGATGTGCGTAAAGCCCAGGAAGTTGAAGGTCTCGGCTTTGCCGAGACCTCGCTTACTGCGACAAGGGGCGTCCGCGCGGACAGACCCGTACCCTTCAGTTAGTATCGTTGGATAATTCCGCAGCCCCCATCCAATAGCACAAGAGCGGTGCCGGCACGCGCAGGATCAGCGGGTGCCGGCCATCATCCCCTCCCATTTCCCGAGGGAGCTCGTTTACCAGCCCAAAGTCGTCCGCGGACTTGGTCACGACATAGCCGCGCGCGACGCGCGGATTCTTGAAAAGCTCCATCATCCCCTTTAGGTCCCGCAAGCCCGTGTGCTGCTGCCGGTATTTCACCTCGAAGGGAACCACCTCGCCTCCCACCTCGGCGACCAAGTCGACCTCGTGATCCTTCTTGCCCCGCCAATAGGAGAAGCGCACGTTCTGTGCATAGTAGCGGGTAAAGAGATGCTTAAAGACTGCGGTCTCGGTCGCTACGCCCAGAGCAGACGGGTCCTCGAGAATGGCCTTGCCCTTCAGCATGACGGCGGGCGCTATGGCAGCGTCGGCGAGATAGACCTTGAACCGTCCGCGCAAGACCTCCTTGCCATAACTATATGGCGGCAGCCGATAGATGAGGTGCGTGGATTCCAAAAGCTCGATGAAGTGCTGGGCGGTCGGGCGCTTGACCTGCAGATTCGCGCACAGATCGGTCATGTCGAGCAGTCCGCCGTCGTGCAGACACAGGTAGAGAAACGTATGTTCCAGATCAAGCACGCGGCGCACCCCGAAGAGCGCCGTCATGTCATGCTTCAAGACCTTGTCGATGATGTCTTCGCGCAGCAGGCGTTGGACTTGGGTGATACTCTGCAGCGTCACCGTCTGCGGAAAACCGCCCCGCACGAGATATTCGTGAAAATGACCTGTGTAGGCCGCACCGATCTCGCCCGTTCGGAAAAAATCGGCTGGCGACCAGGCAAACAACTCGCGCAGACTCCGTACCGTCGGCAGGGGCGGCAAGACCGGCTCAAGCCGTTTGATCTGGATGTACTCGTAAAACGACAACGTCGTAAGCCGGATAGTGTGCCAACGCCCGACACCGGACTCCTGACCTGCCTCCATGAGCGGTACCGCCGATCCGGTAAAGACGATCCGCCGATCCCGACGAAAGTCCACCTGATGCTTGACCCATGTACCCCAGTCGCGGATGAATTGCGCCTCATCGAGAAACACAAACTCAGGGCCCTCGACCCTCGGTTCCCGCTCGCGCCATGCCTCGAGCAAGGCGTCGACACCGGCAAGCTTCAAGACGGGATGATCGAAGGTGGCATAGAGGATGCTTGCGGCGGGCACGCCCGCACCGAGAAGGGCCTCGATGGCCTGGAGCATGAGCGTGGTCTTACCCACCTGGCGCGCGCCGCTGATCAATACGGCGCGGGCCGTAGGAGGAGCGCTTGCCCACCGGTACACCTCCCGGAAGGCGGCCCGCCGCCACTTCGGCAGACCCGCCATGCCCTCACCCCGCCACCAGGGGTTGAACTGACTGAGTACGGCGCTGAGCTCTTCTTTAGTGACCATCATAGAGCGTATTTTGCTTATTATAGTCAGATAATGCAAGTACACTTTAATAAGTAAGACCTACCATAAGATTTGGGCCGTGTGCTACGAGCAGACCCGCGGCGGGCCCTTGTGACTCAACTCAATACCCTGCTCCGGGCGGTGGATCTTGGGCTGAGGCCGATCTGCCACAAGGCTTGAGGTGCGAACATCGCGGAATGCGGTGCCTCGATTCGCGGCACCCGACTCACGGTCGAGGACCGTGGCGACTTTGCGCGAGAATACGGGCGGACGATCATGCAAAACCGCGCTTTTTGGCATATGGACGCGATCTGACCGGAATCGGGGCGCGTAGCCCCGCTTTTGTGAGCTCCCCATGCGGACATTCGGCATAGACGTGGTGTGGCGCGGCTCGCCGCGGGCGTTCCCTCCGTAAGCGAGACGAGAGAGTCTGGGTCATGGCGGTATCGGGGCTTCGTGTCGAGGCCTTATGCGGATGCACGGACGCCGCCCCCCGCCTTACGTGCGACGCACGGCTCGGCGCGTTCCCGTCATCCCGAAGGATACCGCGCCGTCGATGGCGACACTCTTGGCGTCGTAGGCGACCATTCTTGCCTTACTCGGGCGCGCCTTCATCGGCACCCCGATCCCTGGGCGGCACTGTGGCGGCGGCATCGCGATAGCCGTGATCGACCGCCCATACAGCGATATCCACCCGCGAATGCAGGGCCAGTTTGCGCAGTATTCTCTTGATATGGACCTTGACCGTGCCTTCGGCGATGCCGAGTTCGCGGGCGACGAGCTTATTGCTCTTGCCCTGCGCCACCCGCAGCACGATCTGGCGCTCGCGGCCTGTCATGCAGAGCCCGTCGCCCCGGGGCACGGTGCGGCCCGGGCCTGACCGCGCGGGCGAGCACCGGGGCAAGCCGCGACGATAGCACCATATCGCCTTGCAGGGCGCGGCGAATCCCCCGCAGGATCTCCTCCGGCTCCATGTCCTTCAAGAGATAGCCCGCGGCACCCCCCTTGAGCGCGGCCATGAGATCCTCCTCGGCATCCGATACCGTCAGAATCAGGATCGGAATCCGCGTGGATACCGTTGCTCCGGATCCTCGGCGTCTGGCGCCATCTCTATCGGCACTTCCCGTTGCGCTACAGCCCGCAATACTGGGGCATGGTGTTCCCGCTCGGCATGTATATGGCATGCACGACACGTCTCTCCCAGGCCGTCGACCTGCCCTTGCTCGCGCCCGTCACACCCTATCTGCTCGCGATCGCACTCTTCGCCTGAGGCCTCACCTTCGCGGGGCTCGTCCACGAACTCGTGCGCGACTTCGGTCGGCCCTGCCTGCAGGAATCGTCCGCGCGCCCCAGCTGAATCGGGCGGCCCGCTTCACCCCGGCCGTTCACGAACAACCGCGCCGGGCGTGATCTGCGCATGAGCACAATGAAACAGAAGGTGTCCGGCTGCCTCCGCAAGGCCGAGTACGCCCAGGCCT
>JAJYHM010000013.1 GCA_021784755.1 Pseudomonadota bacterium | reverse complement strand
GCTGCGAACACGTGTCGCGCTCGGGTGCGACCGGTCGTGAGGCCACCTTTTTTGTGGCATCGTCGCGCAGACAATCGCGACGTTCGGGGCTTGCATCCGACGTGTCAGCTACGGAAAAGCTTGGCACTATACTTACGGTCTCGCGACAGCTAGCCTGTCATGACGCCCGTCCATCAGGGGCGATAAGGGGGTCAACGAGAGCTGCTCTCGAATGTGCAGTCGCTTCCCTCAGGGATCCCCACAATGCTGGACATATGGGCGCAATCGATAACCACTTTTTCGCCGGTATGGAGTTTGGCTGCCGCCGCTGTCTCAGAATCCTTCATGGTCATCTGGTCGTTGACGGGGTGCCCACTTTGCAGTGATACCACAGACCGGGTTGCGAAATCCTGTGCGACGGAGGTCACAACGCCGCTTATCCTTGCCATGTGCCCAGCGAAGCGACGGTTCATCGCCCCAGGGCCGTTGTGGTAAGCGGTATAAAGCTCGCGGGCCGAAATCGTAATCACAGGAAGGTGAGGCGTTGTGCTGGCGCGTGCCCTGTGGGGAACGAATAGGGGTAATGCCACACCGGCAATCACGAGCCCGAAAAAGGTCACCACCGTGGCGGCGGTAAGCGTGCGCCATTGAATTTCGGCGCAATGGGGGCACTGCAAGGTGCGGTAGTTGATGGTTTGCTTGCAATGTCGGCAGATCATGGTGTTCGTGCTTCCCGTGTCAGGTCTATGCGTCTCTCGCGGACAGTATAGTGGCAGCGAGACGATCGACCAAACGGTAGTGTGCGGACTTATGTGCAAATTCTTGGACTGCGGAAGCGGTCATGGTATGAGGGAGATTGTGAAGATCAACCCTATATCCTGTAGGAGGGACCATACCATGACCGTAAAGAAGCATAACGCCAACGCGATCGACCTCAAAGCCCTGCTGACCGAAGATCGGGATCTCAGAAGCCGTTGATGAAAGAGGCGCTCCAGGAGGTCCTGGAGGCCGAGATGGCAAGAGCTCTTGGGGGGCAGGCCCCCACAAACGCCGCCGCGCCCCACTGCTATTCCTTACGAGCCCCTTTCGACCCGTAGCATCTGATGGCCGCCCCGCTGCACTTCATACGGAACCATCTCCACGCGGGCGTTGAACCCCTGTGACGCAAGATCCGATACGACTTGCGCCACATGGGGCGAAACCTCGAGTCCCAGAGTCAACAGCGGAAAGATGCGGATTTCGTTGGCGACGCGCAACATCTCCCGAATGGAAGCCAAATGAAATTCATAAGTCAAATGGTCCGAGTACAGGAATAGAAAATGAGAGCACAGGGCCAGATCGAACAGGCCGTCCCCGAACTCCAGGTGCGGCAATTCGCCTATGACATAACGGCCCTCCGTCTTCCCTTTATCGAAGTCCCCGACAAAGCTCCGCAGGGCGGCGCATCGATTCTCCTTCAGATGGTCCGGCGATCGATGATAGTGCCAGGTCCAATCGTCCGGCGTGGCTTTTACCTGATCGATAATAAGGTCTACTACCGCGTAGAAACGTTCCGCAATGTCCGCGGCGCTGAAAATGTACAAGGGATCCACGGATACCACGGACCCGCCCTGCGCTGTCAGCTCGGCGTTAAAGCTCGCCGGACCGTCGGCAATGCTTATGACGTTTTTTTGCAGATCCCCATCAGACAGCGCAAACAACCGCCTGTACTCATCCAAAGAACGTCCGAAGGGGACCACCTTATCCAGTTGCATCGCCATAGCGTTCCCAAGTCTCTTGTTATCACTTCGCCAGGCCCCGGCAACAGGCGGTTATCTCGATCAATGCTCCAACGCATGCGATCGTAACTCCTTCTGTTGCCCTCCAAGCTACGGTACGGGCCCGTCCCCCTATTTTAGTGTTTTATGCCGCGCCCTTTTGCGCTTCCATCTCGATCGCTTTTTGCTCGGATCTTCGTTGCCGCCATGCAGTCCTTGCCGCAAGAAACGCCCTGACGACCTTGGCGTTTTCTCTTTTAAGTACGGGGACCGCTGCCAGAAACTTAGCGCATGCGCTTTCTCCCAAGGGGGCCACGTTTGGGTGTTCTAGTCGCACCTGGCATGTCTGTGCGTATCCCCTCGCACGAGCCTCGAACTGCTTCATGGACGCGAAATCGTTCGCCTTTAGAGCTCCGGCATTTAGACATGGGGACGTTTAGTGCAGCGTTCGCGGGATGCTCAATGTGAAAGCCGGGATGTCCGCGTCGAAGCAAGTGCCGTCGTCCGCCACCATTTGGTAGCTACCGCGCATGCTCCCAACGGGGGTCTCTATCATCGCGCCGCTGGTGTACTCGAAGCTCATGCCGGGTTCCAGGTAGGGTTGTTCCCCGACCACGCCGTCGCCGCGCACTTCCTGAACCTTGTTATTGGCATCGGTAATGATCCAATGGCGCGTCAGCAGTCGGGCCGGCACGGTCCCCGTATTGGTGATCGTAATCGTGTACGCGAACACGTAGCGGTTGGCCTCGGGGGCCGATTGATTGTCCAGATAGGCGGTCTTTACGCCGACTTCGATATGATGCGCATCTTTGCTCATGTCCAAACCTCAAGCCCCACGGCTGTCGCAGGGTATCGAAAAAAACCGGGAATCCTCGAGTCGCAGGGCTGTAAGCGTACCTCCCCACAGGCACCCGCTGTCGAGGCAGATGGCGTTTCCAAAGGTGCGGCGGCCCAGACTTGACCAGTGCCCAAACAGGATACGTGTTCCCTGGCTTAGGCGGTTCGGTACCTCGAACCATGGGACGAGCCCGGGGGTCTGGGTCCCCAGGGGACCTTTGTTGCGCATATCGAGCCGTCCCTGCGGGTCGCAATAGCGAATGCGGGTCAGCGCGTTCGCTATGAAACGAAGCCGATCGGCGCCTGTAAGCGTAGGGCTCCAGAGGTCGGGAAGGGGGCCGTAGAGGTCCTCCAGCGCGCGACATAGGTCAGGCCCCCGGAGCACGTTTTCGAGTTCGGACGCCCGAGCCCGCGCCTCGTGGATATCCCACTGGGCGGGGAGGCCGGCGTGCACCATGGCCACGTCATGTCCTGCGTCATAATACAGGAGCGGTTGCTTTCTTAGCCAGTCAAGCAGCTCCACGCGGTCCGGCGCCTGCAGTATCGTCGCCAGCGTGTCGTCTTCGCCTTCGCGCCGCGCGCCGCATGCGACCCCCAGCAGGTGGAGGTCGTGGTTGCCGAGCACGACCACGGGATCCGTCAGGGTGCGCAGAAACCTCAGTGTCTCCAGGGAATCCGGGCCGCGATTGACGAGGTCGCCCGTGAACCACAAACGATCCACGCCGTCTTGGTAGCGGATGTGGCCGAGAAGGGCCTTGAGGGACCGCAAGCAGCCCTGCAGGTCGCCTATCGCGAAGGTGGCCACGGGGTACTCTTCAGAAAGGATTGGGTGGCTTGTACGAGCGCGCTTGTGATGCCGGGCTCGCTCGCGGAGTGGGCGGCGTTGGGCACGACCTGCAGTGTTGCCTCGGGCCATGCCCGATGGAGGTCCCAGGCGCTGCGCATGGGACAGATGAGATCGTACCGCCCCTGCACGATGATCCCGGGGATCCCCTTCAGGCGATGGGCATCCGCAAGGATCTGATCCTGGCGGAGGAAGGCGTCGTGCAGAAAATAATGGCATTCGATGCGCGCCAAGGACAGCGCCGTGTCGCGGCGGCCGAAGAAGTCGACGACATCCTTTTTTGGGCTCAGGTTGGCGGTGCGACCCTCCCACATGGACCAGGCGTGGGCGCTACGCCGGCGCTCGTCTTCGTCGGGGCCTGTCAGCCGCCGATGGTAGGCGCCGACCATGTTCTCTCGTTCGGCCTCCGGGATGGGCGCCACGAAGTCCTCCCAGTAGTCAGGATAGATCCAGCTCGCCCCCTCCTGATAGAACCAGCGGATCTCCGCGCTCCGACACAAGAAGATGCCGCGCAGGATGAGCCCCAGGACCCGGTCCCGATGGGTTTCGGCGTACACGAGCGCAAGCGTCGCGCCCCACGAGCCTCCGAACACGACCCAGCGGTCGATACCCAGATGCGTCCGTATGACTTCGATGTCATCCACGAGACCTTGGGTTGTGTTGTCGGTGAGCTCTGCGTGCGGTGTCGACCGTCCGGCGCCCCGTTGATCGAAGAGGATGATGCGGTAGCGTTCGGGGTCGAAGAATCGGCGATGGTAGGGTTCGCAGCCCGCGCCCGGCCCGCCATGCAGGAACACGATAGGCAGGCCTCCGCGATGACCGCACTCCTCAACGTGGAGGATATGCGGGGGCGCCACCGCGATGCGGTGTTCCGCGTAGGGCTCGATGGGCGGATAGAGTGTGAGCATGCAAGTTCACAGTATACCGACCTCGCGGCGGCACGCGAAGCGATGCTGATGCAGATGCTGGTCTTGGTCCCGCCCGACGTGTATCCTTGCGCGTTCCCATGTCCTCCCATGTGACAGAAATTGCCCGGCGGCGAACCTTCGCGATCGTCTCGCATCCCGACGCCGGAAAGACAACTCTGACCGAGAAGCTGCTGCTCTTCGGGGGGGCCATCGTGCTTGCTGGCGCCGTCAAGGGGCGCAAGGCGGCCCGCCATGCCACCTCGGACTGGATGGCGCTCGAGCGCGAGCGCGGCATCTCCGTAACTTCGTCTGTGATGCAATTCCCCTATGGCGGCGCGGTGGTCAATCTCCTCGATACGCCCGGTCACCAGGATTTCTCGGAGGACACCTACCGGACGCTGACTGCGGTCGACTCCGTGCTCATGGTGATCGATGCGGCCAAGGGGGTCGAGGCGCAGACCGTGAAGCTCCTCGAGGTCTGTCGTATGCGCAACACGCCCATCATCACCTTCGTGAACAAACTGGATCGTGAGGGTCGCGAGCCGCTCGAGTTGCTGGACGAGATCGAGCGCGTGTTGGATATCAGCTGCGCTCCGGTCACATGGCCGCTTGGGATGGGCCAGCGTTTCCGCGGTATCTGCCGGCTCGCACAGTCCGAGGCGCGGTTGTTGCCGCAAGGTCGCAGCGAACGCATCCGCGAGGAGCGCGTGCTCGGCTTGGACGATCCCGAACTGAAGGTCCTTTTAGGCGATGAGTATGGGCGCATTCTCCAGGAGATCGATCTCGTACGCGGGGCTGCACCCGATGTGGATGTCGAGGCTTATCGCGCCGCGCGCCAGTCTCCCGTGTTCTTCGGGTCGGCCCTCAATAATTTCGGTGTGCAGGACCTGCTCGACGCCTTCATCGCGCTCGCCCCACCGCCCTTGCCACGGCCCACCGTAAGCCGCGTGGTCGCGCCCGGTGAGGAGGCGTTTTCAGGTTTCGTTTTCAAGATCCAGGCGAACATGGACCCGCAGCATCGCGACCGCATGGCCTTCATCCGTATCTGCTCGGGCCGCTATCGGCGCGGCATGCGTCTTTATCATGTGCGGGAAGGACGCGAGATCAATGCCGCCAATGCCCTGACCTTTCTTGCCAACGAGCGGTCCATGGCCGACGAGGCCTACGCCGGCGACATCCTGGGTTTACCCAATCACGGCACGATCCGTATCGGGGACACCTTCACGACAGGCGAGGATCTACGCTTCACCGGCGTGCCCAACTTCGCGCCCGAACTGTTCCGGCGTGTGGTCTTGCGGGATCCCCTGAAGAGCAAGGCGCTGTCGCGAGGGTTGGAGCAGCTCACCGAGGAGGGGGCGACCCAACTCTTTCGGCCGCTCGCAAGTCACGAGATGATCTTGGGTGCGCTTGGCGCCCTGCAGTTCGAGGTCGTGACCTACAGGCTGCGCAATGAGTACGGGGTGGAGGCGGATTTCGAACCTGCGCCGGTGGTCGCTGCGCGCTGGATCGAAGCCGACACTAGTACGCTCGATGATATGTACAAGCGGCTCGCGGGCTATCTGGCGCGAGACGCCGATGGCGCGCTCGCCTATCTGGCGCCGTCGCGCTCGCACCTCGATCTCACCGCGGAGCGCTTCCCGAAGGCCCGCTTTCACGCCATCCGCGAACAGGCCGCTTAGCTGCGCTGGGCGCGCTTGCGGTCGTTCTCCTTCAGGTAGCGCTTGCGCAGCCGGATATGATGCGGCGTCACCTCAACTAGCTCGTCGTCGTCGATGAACTCGATGGCGCGTTCCAGGGTCAGCTGGATCGGTGGGGTCAGCAGAATATTCTCATCGGAGCCCGAGGCGCGCATATTGGTCAGCTGTTTGCCACGCAGCGGGTTCACCACGAGGTCGTTGTCGCGCGAGTGGATGCCGATGATCATCCCTTCGTAGAGGTCCTCACCCGGTCCCACGAAAAGCCGCCCGCGCTCCTGCAGGCTGAAGAGCGCGTAGGCAACGCTTTTGCCGGCGCCATTGGCGATCAATACGCCGTTCACGCGTCCGCCCATGTCACCCTTTTTCACGGGGCCATAGTGATCGAAGACGTGATGCATAAGACCGGTACCCGACGTCAGGCTCAAGAACTCCGTTTGGAAGCCGATGAGGCCGCGTGACGGAATGACGTATTCCAGGCGGATACGGCCGCTCGCGTCAGGCTCCATGCCGATGAGGTCGCCACGGCGATTCCCGAGTCGCTCGATCATGACGCCCTGATGGGCCTGTTCCACGTCCAGGGTCAGGGCCTCGTACGGCTCATGGACCTCGCCGTCCACGATCTTGGTGATGACCTGCGGGCGTGACACGGCAAGCTCATAGCCTTCGCGTCGCATCGTCTCAATCAGGATGCCGAGATGCAGCTCGCCGCGCCCCGAGACCTTGAACTTGTCGGCATCGGCCGTATCTTCGACGCGCAAGGCGACATTGTGAATGAGCTCGCGCTCCAGGCGTTCACGCAGCTGCCGGCTCGTCACGAACTTGCCGTCCTGGCCTACGAAGGGGGAGGTGTTGATCTCGAAGGTCATGCTGACGGTGGGTTCATCCACCGTCAGGGGCGGTAGTGCCTCAGGGCGGCTCGGGTCGCAAAGTGTATCCGAGATGTAGACGGGGTCGATCCCCGCGACCGCCACGATGTCACCGGCCGAGGCTTCCTTGACCTCCGTGCGTTCGAGGCCGAGGAAGCCCAGGACCTGAAGGATCTTGCCGTCGCGGCGCTTGCCCTCGCGATCGATGACCGCGACCGCTTGGTTGGTCCGCACGGTCCCGCGCTTTATGCGTCCGGTCGCAATGGCGCCGACGTAGCTCGAGTACGCGAGACTCGATATCTGCATCTGGAACGGGCCGTCAGGGTCGACATCGGGCGGCGGTGTATGGCGAAGTATGGCCTCGAAGAGCGGGGTCATGTCGCCCTCTCGGACGTCCGGCGCAAGCCCCGCGTAGCCGTACAGGGCCGAGGTGTACACGACCGGGAAGTCGAGCTGCTCTTCAGTGGCCCCGAGTTTGTCAAAGAGGTCGAAGGTCTGGTCCAGGACCCAGTTCACACGCGCCCCAGGCCGGTCGACCTTGTTGATGACGACGATGGGTCGCAACCCTAAGGCGAAAGCCTTGCGCGTCACGAAGCGCGTCTGGGGCATGGGCCCGTCGACGGCGTCCACGAGCAGAAGCACGGAGTCCACCATGGACAGGACGCGCTCCACTTCTCCGCCAAAGTCCGCGTGCCCGGGTGTATCGACGATATTGATGCGGTGATCACGCCAACGAATCGCCGTGTTTTTGGCGAGGATCGTGATGCCGCGTTCGCGCTCCAGGTCGTTCGAGTCCATGACGCGGCTGCTGATGGTCGCGCGGCTCTCGAATGTGCCGGATTGTTTCAGCAGTTCATCGACCAGCGTGGTCTTGCCGTGGTCGACGTGGGCGATAATCGCAATATTCCGAAGATTCTGGGTTGTCATAGGGACGCAGGGGGAAAGGGGCGCGCAGTATACAGGCAACACGCGAGGTGATGCTATAGGGGCGACGCTCGGTTGGGTGTCGGACCGGCGCATTGTACTGGCCTCCCCGGTCCAGGGGAAGGGCATGGCGCGAAAACTCTTTAACGCCGCGCCAGCAGCGCGCCCACGACCGTCCCGAGCACCGCCCCGAGGATGAGGCCGGCGGCCATTTCGTTGAAGGAGCGCTGGGCAAGCGGGATCAAGAGCCGGTTCAGGCCATGCAGGTTGGATCCGCGTGTGAGCACGATCGACAGTGGTAGTTGTTCCCCAAAAACGTCGGACGGCCGCAGCAAGAAGCCTGTCAGGGCGCCGGCCGCCGCGAACAGCGCCGCAAGGGGTGTCACAAATTTCACGTTACCTTCTCCGCTTGAGTCGCACCAAAGCATATCCTACATCATTGAGCGCAGATGAAGGCAAGGCGGCGCCTTGACACATACATACCGGTTGGTATGATTGTCTCATGGAGAACGCACATAGCCCCGACGAAACGCGCAGCCGTCTATTGCAAGCGGCCTTCGCAGAGATCTATCGCCACGGCTTCCAGGCCGCGGGGCTTGCGTCCATCCTGCAGGACACGGGGCTCACGAAAGGTGCCCTTTACCACTATTTCCCGAGCAAACACGCCCTGGGTCTCGCGGTGATCGATGAGGTAATCCAGGAGCGGCTCGCCGGTAACGTATTCCGGCCGCTCGAGGAGTCGGAAGACCCCTTCGGTACCTTGCTTGCCCTCCTTGAGCAGAGGGCGCAGGGCGTGGATGACGAGACCGTCCAGTGGGGCTGTCCGCTGAACAATCTGGTTCAGGAGATGAGCCCCGTCGACGCCGATTTCCGCGAACATCTCTCGGCCCTCCTCGTGCGTTGGCAAGGTGTATTGCAGGTCGCCTTGGCGAAGGCCCAGGCGCAACGGCGGATTCGTGCGGACGTCGATTGCGAGGCGGCCTCGCTCTTTGTGTTGGCGGCCTGGGAGGGTTGCTGGGGGATCGCCAAGAGCCGACAGTCGGGGCCTGTCTTTCGCCAATGTCTGCGCGAGCTGCGCGACTACGTGCGTGGCCTGGCGTAAGGCAGGCCCGGTTGTTCCCATCGTTTTCTCTATCTTGTAAGGAGGCCATGCCATGACATTGCTCGCAACCGAGACACCCGATACGGCAAGCGGGGCCGTCGCCGAAACCTACCAGGAGATCATGAAGCTCTTCGGCCGCATCCCCAACGCCCTCCAGATCTACAGCGCAAGCCCCGAACTGCTCGCCCAGCAGTGGGACGCGGTACGGTATTTCCGCGGCCATCCCACGCTCTCGGCGGCGCTCCTCGCCTCGATCCGCATGCTGGTATCAAAAAATAACGACTGCGCCTATTGCGTAGGTTTCAATGAAGGGCTCTTGATCAACATGTGCGGGCAGACGCCGGAGCAGGTCGCGGCCACCAAGGCCGATCCCGAGGCGACACCACTTGCCCCCAAGGATAAGGCGATGTTGCTGTTCGTTTTGAAGGCAACGGCCACCCCGCACGCCGTGGGTAAGCCCGACCTGGACCGGCTTCGCGCCCTCGGCTGGACCGACCGCGATCTGCTCGATGCCGTGGCGCACGGCGCACGCAATACAGCTGTCGATATCCTGTTCAATGCCTTCAAGATCGAGCGGGATTTCTGAGGCAGGGGCCGGCTGGCGTCCCGATCGCCGCTTTGCCCCGGCCTTCAAGGGGGCCTATGGCCATGGGTGGGGCGTGAGAGTTTACTGCGTGTAGGCGAGGCGCCACGATTATGGCGTGTTTCGAGGGCGGGACAAGGGAAGGGGCTCACCCGGCGGCTTATCCGGGTGTAGCCCAGGGTCCGAGGGGGCCTTGCGCGCACCCCGTGTCCGGGCTTAGGGCTTACAGGCCGAGCCGCTCCCAGATGATGCTGGAGGCGGCCGCTTTGTTGAGGGTGTAGAAGTGCAGCCCAGGGGCGCCTGCGGCCAGGAGTTCGGCGCACAGGGATGTGGTCACGTCGAGACCGAAGGAGCGGATCGATTCGGCGTCGTCTCCGAAATCTTCCAGTCGCCGCCGGATCCAGCGCGGCACTTCGGCCCCGCAGGCCTCGGAGAAGCGCAGCAGCTGGCGGTGGTTCGTGATCGGCATGATGCCGGGCACGATCGGAATCGTGAGCCCCCGCGCCTCGCAGGCGTCGACGAACCAATAGTAGGCGTCGGCGTTGTAGAAATACTGAGTGATCGCTGAATTCGCGCCCGCCCCCACCTTTTCCTGGAAGTGCTTGATGTCATCCTCGGCGCTCACGGCCTGGGGGTGCACCTCGGGGTAGGCGGCCACTTCGATGTGGAAGTGGTCTCCGGTCTCCGCGCGTATGAAGCGCACGAGTTCGGAGGCGTAGCGGAAATCGCCGGGATCGACCATACCCGAGGGCAGATCGCCGCGCAGTGCCACGATGTGGCGGACGCCCAGCGCCTTATAGGTACCCAATATCTCGCGAACGCCCTCGCGGGTCGCGCCGATGCACGACAGATGGGGTGCCGCCGCCTTGCCCCGCTCGGCGATCTCGCGGACGGTTTCCAGCGTCCGTTCCCGCGTACTGCCCCCGGCCCCGAAGGTCACCGAGAAGAATCGCGGATCGAGCGGCGCGAGTTGCTCCAGGGCGGCGTGGAAGGCCGCGCGCGCCTCCTCGCTCTTCGGCGGAAAGAACTCGAAGCTGAAGACCCGCGCGTGGTGCCGTTGCGATTCCACCTCTAGTAACGGTACCGGGTCGGCTTGTAGGGACCCTCGACCGGCACATTGATATAGGTGGCCTGCTCGGGCGTGAGCCGTGTCAGGTGCGCACCGATCTTATTCAGATGCAGGCGCGCGACCTTCTCGTCTAGGTGCTTGGGCAAGGTATAGACCTGCACCTTATAGTCCTGCGAGCGGCCCCAAAGCTCGATCTGCGCCATGACCTGGTTTGTGAACGAGGCCGACATGACGAAGCTCGAATGACCGGTTGCGCAGCCCAGGTTTACGAGCCGTCCTTCGGCCAGGATGATGACCTTCTTGCCGTCCGGGAACACCACGTGATCCACCTGGGGCTTGATGTTCTCCCAGGGCAGGGTCCGCAAGGCGGCGATGTCGATTTCGGAATCGAAGTGCCCGATATTGCAGACGATCGCCTCATGCTTCATGGCCCGTACATGCTCGAGGCCTATGACGCCAACGTTGCCGGTCGCGGTCACAAAGATATCAGCGAGCGGCGCGGCCTCGTCCAGGGTCACCACCCGGTAGCCCTCCATGGCCGCCTGCAAGGCGCAAATCGGGTCGATCTCCGTGACCCATACGGAGGCGCCCATGCCCCGGAAGGCTTGTGCGCAGCCCTTGCCCACGTCGCCATAGCCCGCCACGAGGCAAATCTTGCCCGCGATCATGACGTCGGTGGCGCGTTTGATCCCATCGATCAGGGACTCACGGCATCCGTAGAGGTTGTCGAACTTGGACTTGGTGACCGAGTCGTTCACGTTGAACGCCGGACAGAGCAATTTCCCCTTGGCCTCGAGTTCGTAAAGCCTATGCACCCCGGTAGTGGTCTCTTCGGACAGCCCGCGCACGTCCTTCATGAGGTTCGGATAACGCTCGTGCATGACCGCGGTCAGGTCGCCGCCGTCGTCGAGCAGCATGTTCGGGTGCCAACCGTCGGGTCCGTTGATGGTTTGCTCGATGCACCACCAGTACTCCTCGTCGCTCTCGCCCTTCCAGGCGAAGACCGGTATGCCCGTGGCGGCCATGGCAGCGGCCGCGTGGTCCTGGGTCGAGAAGATATTGCACGACGACCAGCGCAGCTCCGCGCCCAATTCGACGAGCGTCTCCATCAGAACCGCGGTTTGGATCGTCATATGGAGGCTGCCGGCGATTCGCGCACCCTTTAGGGGGGCTTTCCCTTTATATTCCTCGCGCAGGGCCATGAGGCCCGGCATCTCGGTCTCTGCGATCGCGATCTCGGCGCGGCCGTAGGCCGCCTGCCCGATGTCGGCTACCTTGTAGTCGTTTGCCTCTTGTGCGTGTACAGCCGATTTCATGCCTCTCTCCTACCGCAGGGACTGGATCTTCTTGCCTTCGACGGCCGCGCGCAGGGCCTCGGCCTTGTCGGTGCGCTCCCACAAAAACTCGCTCTCGGTGCGACCGAAATGGCCGTAGGCGGCGGTCTTTGCGTAAATCGGACGCAACAGGTCCAGGGTTTGGATGATGGCCTTGGGTCGCAGGTCGAAGTGTTCGGCGACCAGTTCGGCAATGCGGCTGTCGCTTACCACCCCAGTCCCAAAGGTCTCGACCCGGATCGAGACCGGTTGCGCCACCCCGATCGCGTACGCGACCTGGATCTCGCAACGCGCGGCCAAGCCCGCGGCCACGATGTTCTTGGCGACATAACGCCCGGCGTAGGCCGCCGAGCGGTCGACCTTGGAGGGGTCTTTCCCGGAAAACGCCCCGCCGCCATGGCGCGCCATGCCGCCGTAGGTGTCGACGATGATCTTGCGACCCGTGAGCCCGCAGTCTCCGACCGGGCCACCTACCACGAAGCGGCCTGTCGGGTTGATGAAGAAGCGCGTCTCCTTCTTGAGCCAGCCCTCGGGCAGCGAGGGCTTGATGATCTCCTCCATGACCGCTTCCTTCAGGTCCTCGTAGCGCACCTCGGGGTCATGTTGCGTGGAGACGACAACGGTGTCGATCGCGGCCGGGATGTCGTTCTCGTAGCGTATCGTCACCTGGCTCTTGGCGTCCGGCCGCAGCCAGGGCAGGCGTCCGGAGCGGCGCACGGCGGCCTGTCGCTGCATGAGCGTATGCGCAAAGGTGATGGGCATGGGCATCAACGTCTCGGTCTCGTTCGTGGCGTAGCCGAACATGAGGCCTTGGTCGCCCGCGCCCTGCTCCAGGTCCAGCCCCTCGCCTTCGTTGACGCCTTGCGCGATGTCTGGCGACTGCTTGTCCATGGCAACCACCACGGCACAGGCATCGCCATCGAAGCCCATGCGTGCCTCATAGCCGATGCGCCGTATGGTCGAGCGCGCGATCTCGGTGAAGTCGACGATCGCCTTGGTGGTGATTTCCCCCGACAACACCACGAGCCCCGTGTTCACGAGCGTCTCGCACGCGACACGCCCATGGGGGTCCTGCGTCAGTACGGCGTCAAGCACCCCGTCCGAGATCTGGTCCGCGATTTTGTCGGGGTGACCTTCGGACACCGACTCAGACGTAAAGAGATAGGTTTTCGACATGATGGCTCCCGGGTTTTTGGGTGAGGTCCTTTAAAGAAGCTTGAGAATACGCCGAAATCGGGCGAGGGCTAGTCTGCTAGAAACCGATACCATAACATAGCTTTCTCGTGAAAAGACAGACGGCGGCTGCGTTTTTGGCAAGGCGCCGCCTAAAGGCTAACATAGCGGGATGTCGTCCACTCCCCCAAGGCCATTGTTGAGATTGACAGGCCAGGCCATTTTTGATTACGCCATGATTCGCGAGGGGGATCGCGTGCTTCTGGGCGTGTCCGGGGGCAAGGATAGCCTGAGCCTTCTGCAGGTGCTGCGCCATTTGCAGAAAAAGGCGCCGGTCGCCTTCGACCTCGGGGTGGCGACCGTGGACCCGGGCATAGAAGGCTTCGACCCCGCGCCGCTCATCCCCTATATGCAGGCCCTCGGTGTCCCGTATTTCTATGAACGGCAGGCCATTGCCGAACGCGCCCGGACGACGCTCGGCAACGATTCGTTCTGCAGCTATTGTTCGCGCATGCGGCGCGGAACTTTGTATCGCGTCGCCCGCGACCACGGCTACAATGTCCTGGCGCTGGCCCAGCACCTCGATGATATCGCCGAATCCTTCCTGATGAGCGCCTTTTATGCCGGGACCTTGCGTACCATGCGCGCCCATTATCAAATCGACGCCGGGGATTTGCGCGTCATCCGCCCTTTCGTCTATGTCCGCGAGCGCCAGTTGCGAGACTTCGCGCGCACAGCCGCGCTTCCTGTGATCGCCGACAACTGCCCGGCATGTTTCCGAAGGCCCACCGAGCGCGCCGCCATGAAGGCCATGCTGGCCGTCGAGGAGTCGCGCCACAAGGTGTTATTTCGTAATCTCCTGAAGGCCGTGCGCCCCCTGCTCGGTACCGTCGAATCCTCCGATGCCGCACCGCGGTGACCGATGAGGCGCGGCTCTGGCACAATGCGCCCCCATGACTGCGGCTTTTGATCTCACAGGTGCCCATCGCGCGCCTTTTCGCTGGCGCTTGCTCGCGCCCCGCCACTGGCCGTCCTGGGTGGCCGTCGCCCTGCTGCGAGGCAGCCTTTATCTGCCTCTCGCGATGCGCGCGCGGATCGCGCGGGTCCTGGGCCGCCTCTATTATCGCGGCAACGCGAAGCGGCGGCGCATCGCCGCGATCAATATCGCGCTTTGTTTCCCCGATTGGAGCGCCGAACGCCAGGCGCGAGCTGTGCGGGAGCATTTCCGGCTGGCGGCGCTTGCGCTCTTTCACATGGCGGTCCTATGGTGGGGCGACGAGCGCATGATCGATTGCTGTCTGCGTGTGACGGGGCTTGAGCATTACGAGACGGCGCGCGCCGCCGGCCGTCGCGTCATCGTCCTTCATTGTCATTGCGTGGGCCTCGAGGCGAGCCTCGCCTTGTCCCGCTACTTCCCTTACGTGGGATTCGTGAAGCCCATGAAGGACCCCGTCCTGGACTTCGTCATGACGCGCGGGCGTGAGCGCTTCGGTGGCCGCGTGTTCGCGCGCGAGGCCGGGATACGGGCCCTGGTGCGCGCCGTGAAGGCCGGTTATGGCGCGTCCTACGTGCCGGACGAGGATCTTGGGCCCAAGGAGTCAGTGTACGCCCCCTTTTTTGGGGTCCAGGCCGCGACCTTGCCGACCCTCGGGCGCCTCGCGCGCATGACCGACGCGGTGGTCATCCCGTGCTTTACGCGGCTGCTGGCACGCGGTGGCTGCGAGCTGTGGCTGGAGCCTCCGATTGCCGGCTTCCCGACGGGCAGTGGGGCGGGGGACGCCGCCGCCATGAATGCCACCATAGAGCAAGCCGTCTTGAAGATGCCGGAGCAGTACCTGTGGACCATGAAGCGTTTCAAGACCCGCGATGATGGCGTCTCCCCTTATGACTGAACGACTCGGGTGGGGTGAGCGAATGGTGGGCGGGCTCTTGCGGGGACTCGCGGCCCTGCCTTGGCCGCTGCTCGTGATGACAGGGACGGGTCTCGGGGCCCTGGCCTATGCGCTGGCCGTACGTCCACGCCATATCGCGCGCGTCAATGTCGGCCTCTGTTTTCCCGAACTCTCGACGGCCGCGCGCGAGCGCTTAGTGCGCCGCCATTTTCTGGCCATAGGACAAAACGCATTCGCGACCCTGCGTCTTTGGTGGGCCTCGAAGGACGAGCTGCACCGGCGCGTGCGTATCGTTGCGCGGGAGCCCTATGACGAGGCGCTTGCGCGCGGCCGTAACGTCATCCTGCTCGCCCCGCATTTCCTGGCCCTGGAGGTCGGTGGCCTGCGGATCTCGAGTCTCGGCCCGTGCATCAGCATGTATCGCGCCCCCGCCAGCATTCTCGAGCATGCCTTGCTGGCGCGCCGCACGCAGTATGGGGCGACGCTCTGGCGTCACGACGCGCCGCTGCGCTCGCTTATCCGCAGCATCCGCGAACACAAGCCCTTCTATTATCTACCCGATCTGGATCCGGGCGACGCCGAGGCGGTCCCCGCACCCTTTTTCGGGATACCGACCCCGACGCTCACGGCGCTTGCGCGCATCGCTCGTCTCACCGATGCCGTGGTGTTGCCCTGTTATACCCGTAAGCTGCCGGGGGCGGGGGGATATGAGCTCGAGATCGGTCCTTCGCTCGCGCCCTTCCCAACGGACGATGCGCTCGCCGATGCGACCCGCATGAACGCCGCCATCGAGCAGGGGATTCGCCGGATGCCCGAGCAATATCTCTGGACCTACAAGCGTTTCAAACGCGTGCATCGGGACGGGAGACCCCTTTATGACTGAGCGCGCGGGGAGTCTCCGGCAGGCTGTCTCGCGCGTGGCTTTGGGGATCTTCTGGTGCCTGAGCCACCTCCCCCTGCCGACGCTGGCCTTCTTGGGGCGCATCCTCGGGGGGATCGGCTATCGCGTGCTTGGCTCGCGTCGGCGGGTTGTGGCCACGAATCTGCGCTTATGTTTCCCCGAGCAGAGTGAGGCCTGGCGCAAGCGCTTGGCGCGCGACCACTTCGCCTCCCTGGGCCAGGGGTTTTTCGATGTCATGATCGCCTGGTGGGCGAGCCCCGCGCGCCTAGCGCGTCTGATCTCCTTTCGGGGGCGCGAACATTATGATCGAGCCTTGGCGCGGGGGAACGTGATCTTGCTTGCCCCCCACTTCGCGGGCCTCGAGGTGGCCTGTCTCCTGTCGACCGAACGACCCATGGTCAACGTCTATCGCCGCCTCCCCAATCCCGTCTTCGAGGCCGCCTTCCGCCGCAGCGTCGGACGTTTCGGGGCGACTATGATCACCCAGCAAGAGGGCGTGCGGCCGGTCTTGAAGGCCTTGAAAGAGGGGCGTGTCCTGTTTTATCTCCCGGATCAGGACTTTGGCGAGCGCTCCAGCGTCTTTGCGCCGTTTTTCGGGGTGCCGACCATCACCCTGCATGCCGTGGGAAGGCTCGCCCGCGCGGTCTCGGCGCAGGTCGTTCCGTGTTATGTCTGGCAGAAGCCGCGTGGCCGGGGCTATGAGATCGCCTTCGCCCCGCCGCTTGCCAATTTTCCGAGCGGCGATGTCTTGACCGATGCCACGGCGACCAATCGCGCCATCGAAGAAGGGGTGCGCGAGCGTCCGGAGCAATATTTCTGGGTCCACAAACGCTTCAAGACGCGCCCCCCCGGGGAGCCGTCCCCTTATTGAGGGAAGGCGGGCGCCGATGTTAAGGGTGGTCTTTGTCGAGGCGCTTGAGGAAGACCTCCATCTCGCGCGCTGCCTGCACATGGCCGTCGGCGCGGGCCGCGTCTATCCCGTTCTGGTAGGCCTGGCGGGCGTCATCGAGGCGCCCGCAGGTGGCGAGCGCCTTGCCGAGGAGTTTCCAGGCGGCGGCGTGCTTCGGGTCGAAGGCGACCGCCGCTTCGAGGTGTGTGATCGCCTTGTCGTATTCCCCGCGACGCGCGTATTCGCCGCCCAGCCCAAAGCGCAATAGCAGGTTGTCCTGCCCGCGCGCCAGCATTTTTTCCAGAGCCTCTGTATCCGTGACCGGTCTCCTCGCAACGCTCAAGCGCGCCGCAGGAGGCGCGCGTAGTAGAACCCGTCCATCCCCGACTCGCCGGGAAGAAACTGCCAACCTGTGCGGGCGCGCCGACCGGCCCCGAAGCTCCAGGGTTCCTCGCGCGCGTCAGGCGTGCGTTCAAGAAACGCCAGTATCTGCTCCTCATTCTCCTCAGGCAGCACCGAGCAGGTCGCGTAGACCATGGTGCCCCCGGGAGCCAGATTTTGCCAGAGCCGGTCGAGTAGCTGCGTTTGTGCAAGGCGCAGAGGCACAAGGTCGCTTGCCCGCCTATGCAATTTGATATCCGGGTGGCGCCGGATCACGCCGGTCGCCGAGCACGGCGCGTCGATCAGGATACGCTGGAAGCGGTCGGCGAGGGGGTTCGCGGTGAGGTCTTGGGTCAGCACTCGGACCCGTGCGTCGCACCCGAGGCGTTCCACGGTCTGCCGCAGGCGCGCGACCCGCGCCGGATCGTAGTCAACGGCGGTCACGTGGGCCTGCGGCGCGCTTTGTGCGATATGTCCGGTTTTGCCGCCTGGTGCGGCGCAGGCATCGAGCACGGCGTCGCCCGCGCAGGCGGCGAGCAGGGGCGCTGCCAGCTGCGCGGCCGCATCTTGGACCGTTACCAGTCCTTCCTTGAATCCGGGCAGCTCCAGCACCTGGGCGCCGTGGGCGAGTATGACCGCCGTCTCCACCAGCGGGTGGGTGTGGGCGGAGACACCGCTCGAGGCGAGCCGGTGTAAGTACTCGGTCCGCGCGATTTGTTCCGTATCGACGCGCAGCGTGAGCGGTGCGCGTTCGTCGTTGGCCGCCAAGATCGCGCGCCACGCGTCGGGCCACGCGGCCTTCAGTCGCGCCACCAGCCACTCCGGGTGGTTGGGGTGGTCACGGGTGCCGGCATCGTCTTTGGCGGCGGCGCGCAGCACCGCGTTCACAACGCCCTTGGCCCAGGGTTTGCCCAGCACCTCCGTCGTGGCGACCGCCTCGGATACCGCGACCGGGATCGGCGTCGCCATGAAGCGGGCCTGATAGAGCCCGACGAGGATCAAGGCCTGGAGGTCCTGGTCGGCCTTGCGAAACGGCCGCTTGAGGAGGGGTGTCGCGAGCGCGAGGAGGCGCGGCGTGTGGCGGATGGTTCCTATCGCCAGTTCTTCCACGAGCCCATGGCGGCCGTGCCGCGCGCGATCCGCATCGAGCGCTGCATCGAGCGAGCCCCCGCCGAGCACGGCGGCGACCGCCCGCGTGGCCCGCGCTCGCAGGTTCAGGGCGTGGCGGGCTTCAGCCAATCCGGTCCCCAGGGCGCAGGGGGTGCGCCTGAAGAAAGCTTGCCGTCGCTTGTGCGCGACCGTTCGCCGCCTGCAGGCGTGTCACGCAAAGCGCTCCGCGACCGGTGCCGATCAAGAGGTCTGGCTTGACCTGGAGTACCACGCCCGGGGCGGGCTCCCTCTCGATCTCCACGGCGCGCGCCGCGCAGATCTTGGTCGCGACCCCGTCGATCACGGTGCGGGCCTCGGGCCAGGGTGTGAGGGCCCGGATCTGCCGGTCCAGGGCGATCGCCTCGCGTTGCCAGTCGATGACCCCCTCCTCTTTGCGCAGCTTGCGTGCATAGGTCGCGCCGGCGGCCGGCTGCGCGACCTCCGGCACAGAGGTGCCGTGGTGCAGGGCGTTGAGCACCGGGAGCAACGTCTCGGGCCCAAGCCGCGCCAGCCGATCGGCCAAGGTCAAGGCGGTGTCCGTGGGTCCTATGTCGGTGGTGGCGTGGGCCAGCATGGGGCCCGTGTCCAGTCCTGCGTCCAGGCGCATGATCGTGACCCCCGTTTGCGCATCGCCCGCTTCGATCGCCCGGGCAACGGGTGCTGCCCCGCGCCAGCGTGGGAGCAGTGAGGCGTGAATGTTCAGGCAGCCAAACCGCGGGATGGTCAAGAGACTGGCCGGCAGGATGAGCCCATAGGCCACCACCACGACCACGTCGGGGTGATATTCCTGCACGATTCGCTCGGCGAAGGCCCCGTTTTCGGGCGTATGGACCGGGATCCCGAGCTCGACTGCGAGGGTCTTGACCGGGGTCGGAGTCAGTTTGCGTCCACGGCCGGCCGGCCGATCGGGCTGCGTGAGGACCGCGATGACGGGGTAGCCCGCCGCTTGCAAGGCCTCCAGGGTCGGACAGGCGAAGGCCGGCGCGCCGGCGAAGACGATCCTCACGACGGGCTCACATCGCCAGCCGCTGCTGCTTTTCGAGTTTCTTGCGGATGCGCTGTTGTTTCAGCCGCGAGAGATAGTCGACGAAGACCTTGCCGTCCAAATGGTCGATTTCGTGCTGAATGCATACTGCGAGCAGGTCTTCCGCGACGAGCTCGAAGGGTGTGCCATGCTGATCCAGCGCGCACACCGTCACCCTCTGGGCTCGTTCGACCTCCTCGAATACGCCCGGTACGGACAGGCAGCCCTCCTCGACGCCGAACACCCCGGATCGCTCGCTGATGACGGGGTTCACGAACACTTTGAGGTCCTTGCGGTCGGCGCTCACGTCGATGACGATGACGCGTTTGGCCACGTCGATCTGGGTCGCCGCCAGGCCTATGCCTGGGGCTTTGTACATGGTCTCGGCCATGTCTCGCACCAGATCCTGGATTTCTTTGTCCACGCGCGCGACTGGCAGCGCCTTTTTGCGCAGCCGAGGGTCCGGATAACGAAGGATTTCGCGCAGTGCCATGAAGCCGCATTATACCGGAATTCCGTATCGGCCGCTCCTCCGGCGGGTGGACGATCAACGAATCACCCACTACACTCCACCCCATGCGTCGAGTTCGCTTAGGTCTTCTACTGGTGGCGGCCCTGTCGCCCGCAGCGTTGGCGGGTCGCCTGGTCGTTCCCCACGTTCCGCAAAGCTATGTGGTCCGTAAGGGCGATACGCTCTGGGGCATCGCGAATCACTTCTTTCGCGACCCGTGGCGCTGGCCCGGGATCTGGAATCGGAACACCCAGATTCGCAACCCCGACCTCATCTATCCTGGCGACCTCATCGCACTTCGCTATGCCCACGGCAAGCCCTACTTGGTCGACGAAGGGCCGGTCCAGGCCGTGGGCGGGCGCTCGCGCAATACGGTCGTGTTGAAGCCCGCGATGCGCTCGCACGCCTTGGTTGGGGCTATCCCCACCCTGACCCCGAATGTCATAGGGCCCTTCCTGCAGCGACCGCTCGCGCTGTCGCGCCGCGCCTTTGGGCGCCTGGGCTACGTGGCGGGGGCCGTTCATCGGCACACCTTTCTGGGTCCCGTGGGCCGCTTCTATGCCCGGGGTCTCGGTGCCCATCCGGCCAAGATTTACGAGATCTACCGGCGCGGCCCGGCGTTGCGCGACCAGGACGGGGATTTCCTGGCCTATGAGACGAAATACATCGGGCGCGCCAAGCTTGTGCGGCGTGGCCACCTGCCGGAACTCGAGGTCCTGTCATCGATCCGCGAGGTGCAAGCCGGCGACCGCCTGATCCCGTGGCAACCGCAGCCGCCCATCCCCTATTATTATCCGCGCGCCCCCAAGAAGCAGATCCATGGGGCCGTGGTGGCCGCGACCCACGACAACCTGAATCTTGGTACTTACGCGGCGCTCGCCATCAATGTGGGCAGGAATGCCGGCATCCGTCGTGGCTATGTGCTGCGCATCTACAGTCGCCCGCGTCGCTTCTACAACCCTGTCGCGCGCGAGACCGAGCGCGGCCGTAGACAACCGCTGGGGCTGCTCATGATCTTCCGGACGTTCTCGCACGTGAGCTATGGCGTCATCATGCAGGCGCGCCGCGAGATCCATGTGGGCGATACGGTCGCGACGCCGTAAGATTGACCTTGACCGCGGTTTGCTCCATGCTCTCAGCCAAAGGGCGCCACGCGCCGTACCTCAGGAGCGGACCGTAGAGTGCAAGATCCTGAAATGAAAGAAAACGTCCTCGACGTCCTGATGTATTTGTTCGAAAACTACATGGACGAGGGACCCGACTTCCAGCCCGACCAGGAGTCCCTGGTCGATGAGTTGGCGCAAGCCGGCTTTCCCAAGGCCGAGATCGTCAAGGCCTTTGCGTGGCTCGAGGGGCTTGCGGCCTTGAGGAGTAACCAGACGGTATTGCCCACCAGTGCGTCCTTGAAGTCCCTGCGGGTGTACTCAGAGGACGAGCACAAGAAAATGGATACGTCGGCGCGCGGCTTTCTCCTGTTCCTGGAGCAGGGTGGGGTACTGGACGCCGCGGCGCGCGAGCTCGTCATCGACCGCGTCATGGCGCTTGAGACAGATGAGATGGATCTGGAGCAGCTCAAATGGATCATTCTCATGGTGCTCTTCAATCAGCCGGGCCAGGAACAGGCCTACGCTTGGATGGAGGACCTCGTGTTCAACGAAACCCAAGGCGCCCTCAATTAGCGGTTCCTCCCCCAGGAAATCGCCGGGTGGCGTTTGCATCCTCCAAGGCCCATAGTGCGCCCAACTCGTTTGCTGCATAAGACACATGGCTAAGAACCTCATTATCGTCGAATCGCCTTCGAAGGCCAAGACGATGAGCAAATACCTGGGTAAGGGTTTCACTGCGCTTGCCTCCTACGGGCATGTGCGTGACCTCGTCCCGAAGAAGGGCGCGGTCGATACCGAGCACGATTTCGGTATGAAGTACGAGGTCATCGAGAAGAATCGCAAGCACGTCGATCTCATCATCAAGGCGATGAAGGGCGCTGACGCCTTGTACCTCGCTACCGATCCGGATCGCGAAGGCGAGGCCATCTCCTGGCACCTCTACGAGATCCTGAAAGACGAGGGCCTCATCGCCGACAAGCCCGTGTATCGCGTCGTCTTCCACGAGATCACGAAGCGCGCCATCCAGAAGGCGGTGGCCGAGCCTCGCGCGCTCTCGGAGAATCTGGTCAACGCGCAGCAGGCGCGCCGTGCCCTCGATTATCTCGTCGGGTTCAATCTGTCGCCCTTGCTTTGGAAGAAGGTCCGCCGGGGTTTGTCGGCGGGTCGCGTGCAGAGTCCGGCGCTCCGTCTGATCGTCGAGCGCGAGGAAGAGATCGAGCGCTTCGTTGAGCGTGAGTACTGGACCATAGAATCGGAGATGGAGGCCGAGGGCCAAGCTTTTCGCGCCAAGCTCACGACCCTTGCCGGGGCCCGGCTCGACCAGTTCGCGGTGCCCGACGGCGCACGTGCCACGGAGATCGAGGGGCGACTCAAGGCGGGCGCGGCGGACGGTCGTTACCGGGTGCTCGCGGTCGAACGCAAACAACGCAAGCGCAACCCGGCGCCGCCGTTCACCACGTCTACCCTCCAGCAGGAGGCGTCGCGCAAGCTCCACTTCACCGCCCAACGGACCATGCGCACGGCGCAGCAGCTTTACGAGGGCATCGCCATTGAAGGCGAGACCGTGGGTCTCATTACATATATGCGTACGGACTCCTTCACACTGGCGCAGGACGCGTTGAGCGAGATTCGCGCGACGATTCAGGAGCGCTACGGGGCAGACAACGTGCCGCCGGCTCCCCATGTCTACAAGACGCGCTCCAAGAATGCGCAAGAGGCCCATGAGGCCATACGGCCGACCTCGGTCGCGCGCTTGCCTGAGGGTCTGCGGACTCTTCTGACTGCCGACCAGATGAAGCTCTATGACCTCATCTGGCGGCGCACGATGGCCTGCCAGATGATCCCCGCGGTGCTTGACACCATGGCGGTCGATCTCGAGGCCGGTCCCGGCGACATCTCCCGGGCGACGGGCTCGGTGGTGCTTGTGCCGGGTTTCATGGCCGTGTACCAAGAGGACCTGGATGACAAGAAGGGGGAGGACGATGAGGCCGACCGCTTGCTCCCGGACATGCGCGAGAACGATCGCATCGCATTGAAGGAGATCCACAAGGAGCAGCATTTCACCGAGCCGCCGCCGCGCTACTCGGAGGCGAGTCTCGTGAAGGCGTTGGAGGCGTTCGGGATCGGGCGCCCCTCGACCTACGCGACTATCATCTCGACTCTGCAGCAGCGCGAATATGTCGTTATGGACAAGCGCCGCTTCCAGCCCACCGATGTCGGGCGGGTCGTCAACAAATTCCTCGCCCAGCACTTCGAGCGCTACATCGATTACGATTTCACGGCGCGCCTCGAGGATGATCTCGACGCGGTGTCGCGCGGCGAAAAGGAATGGATACCCTTGTTGCGGGACTTCTGGGGCGAATTCCATCGCCAAGTCAGCGACAAGGAGGATGCCGAGCGGCCCGGCGTGGAGGTCTTGGCGGAGACCTGTCCGCAGTGCCAGAAGCCGCTCTCCAAGCGACTCGGGCGCAATGGCTATTTCATCGGCTGCACCGGCTATCCGGAGTGCGATTACACGCGCAATCTGGGTGAGGAGGCCGAGGCGCCGGCGGCCGAGATCATTCCCGATCGCAGCTGCCCCCTGTGTGCGAGCCCGCTTGTCATAAAGCGCGGCCGTTACGGTCGTTTCGTGGGCTGCAGTAACTATCCGACCTGCCGGCATATGGAGCCCTTGGAGAAGCCGACCGACACCGGGGTGGTGTGTCCGGAGTGCCGAGAGGGAAAACTCCTCAAGCGCAAGTCCCGGTATGGAAAGCTCTTTTACTCCTGCTCGCGCTATCCGGACTGTAAATATGCCGTGTGGAATCCGCCGCTCGCCGAGCCGTGCCCGCAATGTGGCCACCCCATCCTCACGGTGAAGACCACCAAGCGTCGGGGTACAGAGAAGGTCTGTCCGCAAAAAGAATGCGGCTATGCCATCCCCTGCCCCGAGTGCGCAGAAGGTAACTCCTAGGTGCCCGAGGCCCGCGCGTCCGGGACAGGGAATAAGTCGGCCCCCCGGTCGTCTCTATACCGGGAGACAACGATGAAGTACGGGGCCCGATGATCAGGCGAGCGGTTCTTGTAGTAGTGGTGT